>NZ_JAOCEW010000011.1:0-122902 GCF_029841665.1 Stenotrophomonas sp. GD03819 | reverse complement strand
AGCGATCAGGGTGGCCAGGGAAGGGCCAGACAACGCCGGCCGGTCGGGGGACCTGCCGGCGTTGTTGTATCGATGCAAAGGCGCGGCCAGCAGGCAGCGTCAATCAGGCGCACCCCGTGTGCCGGCAACTTGGCCGAAACCCTGTGAAACCCGGCATCGGATTGATCCAGCAGGGGTTTTGCCCGGACACCCGTGACCAGAACGGGCCACCATCGATCTTCACATCAATCAAGATCGGCAGAAGGGTCAAAATGAGATAGGGCGCACACTTTAAAGCGGTGCTATGCTCCGCGGCTCACCAGGGGACGCTGGCGGCGGGTGCAGGGAATGACCGGCAGGGGTGCGGCCGAGAACAGTGATGTGACGTCAGGTATCGCCCGGGTGGCGATGGCCGAGATCGTGCACGCGCTGCTGTCCGCTGCCGAGGTGGCATTGTTCGCCAGATTTGCCCGTCCATGCAAGCTTCATGCCGGACAGTGGTTGTTCCAGCGTGGCCATCGCGGCGAACGGATGTATGTGATCCTCCAGGGCCAGATCGAACTGGACTTCGGCGAGGACCTGGTGATCAAGACGCTCGGCCAGCATGAGTTCTTCGGTGAGCTTGGCCTGCTGGTCGGTGATCACCTGCGCAGCGCCAGTGCACGCGCGCTGGCCGACTGCGAAGTACTGGAGCTGGGCCCGGCCGATTTCCATCGCCTGGTGGAATCCGATCCCGGCCTGGTCGCCTACTTCCTGCGCCGCACGATCATGCGCGTGCTGACCAACGAGCAGGCCCTGATCAGCCAGCTGCGCCGGCGCAACCATGATCTGGAAACCGCGCTGGACAATCTGTACATCACCACCCATCAGCTGACCCACACCCGTGAGCTGGTGCGTACCGATGAACTGACCGGGCTGCACAACCGCCGTGGCCTGACCCTGTACCTGCAGGAGTGCCGCGCCGACGGTGACGGGTTGCCGCAGGCCCTGCTGCTGATCGACTGCGACCGCTTCAAGCAGATCAATGATCGTCACGGCCACCAGGCCGGCGACCGTGTGCTGCAGAGCATGGGCAACATCCTGCGCTCGATGGCCGGTGAGCAGGACCTGGCCTGCCGCCTCGGCGGCGATGAGTTCTGCCTGATCCTGCGCCGTGGCAATCACGAGATCGTGCAGCACGCGGCCGAGTTCATCCTCAGCGCGGTGCATGGCCTGCTCGAACGCAGTCATGGCACGCCGCATGTCAGCCTGGTCAGCATCGGTGCCAGCCTGCTGGCGCCGGAGGCCGGCTGGAGCGAGTGGTATGCCAGCGCGGACCGCGCGCTGTACCAGGCCAAGCGCGATGGTGGCAACTGCCTGCGCTGGGTGGATGCTCCGGACGGCCCATAGGGAGATGCAGGCGATGAATGGCGACAACGGAACGTCAGCCCCGCATAGCCCCCAGCTACGCGCCCTGCTGTTCACCGATCTGTGTGATTCGCTGCAGCTGGTCGAGCGGATCGGCGACGTCGCGGCCGCGAGCCTGTTCCAGGAACACGACCGCCTGGTGCTGGTGTTGCAGCACCGCTGGAATGGCCAGCTGATCGATCGCTCCGACGGCCTGTTCATGCTGTTCGAGCGCGCCATCGATGCGCTCGGTTTCGCGCTGGACTACCAGTGCGAACTGCACACGCTGGGCCAGCAGCGTTCGATTGAACTGCGTGCGCGTGCCGGCCTGCATGTGGGTGACGTACTGACCTGGGACAACAGTCCCGAAGCGGTGCGCGCCGGCGCCAAGTCGATGGAAGTGGAAGGGCTGGCCAAGCCGATGGCGGCGCGCCTGATGATGCTGGCACGGCCTGGCCAGATCCTGTTGTCGGCCGTGGCCGAATCACTGACCCGCCGCGCCACCGATGCGTTGGGCGAGCGCGGCGCGCGCCTGCTGTGGAAGTCGCACGGGCGCTGGCGCTTCAAGGGCGTGCCGGTGGTGCAGGAAGTGATCGAAGTTGGCGAGATCGGCTCGGCGCCGCTGCGCATGCCACGTGCCAATGCCAAGGCGCGCCGCGACCTGCCGCTGTGGCGGCAGCCGTTGGTGCTGGCCGCTGAAGGTCTGGTACTGACGGTGGCGGTGCTGGGCGGCTGGCTGCTGCTGCGGCCGGAGCCGGCGATCGCCTTTGCCGAACGCGACTGGGTGGTACTCGGGGATGTCGACAATCTCACCGGTGATCCGATCTTCGACGATTCGATGCGGCACGCGATCCGCATCGCGCTGGAGCAGTCGCGCTACGTGAACGTGCTGTCCGAGGGCAAGATCCGCGAAAGCCTGGAAATGGCGCGGCTCTCGGGCGATACCCGGCTCAACCGGGATACTGCCGTCGATGTCGCTGTACGTGAAGGTGCGCGCGCGGTGCTGCTGCCGACGGTGCGGCAGAAGATCGGTGGCTACGAGCTCGCCATCGACGTCGCAGCACCGGGCAGCGGCCAGGTGATCCAGACGTTCACCGCCACCGCGGATCGATCCGATCAGATGGTGTTCGCGGTGGACGACGTGGTCGGGCGCCTGCGACGTGGCCTGGGCGAATCGGTGGCGAGCCTGGAACAGTCGTTGCCGCTGCCGCGGGCATCGACCCAGGACCTGCGCGCACTGCGTGCGTTTGCCCTGGCCGAAAGCGCACTGGGCCAGCGTCGCTTCGAAGAAGCACGCAACCTCTACCAGGCGGCGATCGATATCGATCCCGGTTTCGCCCTGGCCTACATGGGCGTGGCCAAGCTGCTGGCCCGCACTGCGCAGGTTGCGGACGCGCGTGACGCGCTGGAGCACGCGCTGGCCCAGCAGCAGCGCTTGCCCGCGCGTGAGCGCCTGTACCTGAAGGGCTGGCAGGCCGAACTGGAACCCGGTGGCTGGCCGCTGGAACAGTGGCGTGCACTGGCCAAGATCTATCCGGATTCGTTTGCGGGGCTGTCCAATACCTCCTGGGGGCTGCTGCAGGACAATCGCTTCGCCGAGGCCGCGCCCTATGCGCGCGCCGCGACGGTGCCTCAGGACCCGTTGCGGCTGTATCCGATGATCCATCTGGCGCGGGCACAGTTGGGCCTCGGCCTGCCGCAGCAGGCAATGCGCACCTTGCACCAGGCACAGATGCTGCGCGGCAATGACGAGGCCGACGACCTGGATGTGGACGTGCTGGTTGCGCAGGGCCTGGACGCACAGGCACAGCAGCTGTTGATGCGGTTGCCGCGGGGGGATGACCTGCAACAGCGCATGCGCCTGCGGGCAAACCTGCTGGTGGCTGCGGAGCAGCGTGATTGCAGCAGCCTGCATGCCGCGATCGCTGCGGATGGCCCGGCACCGGATCTGATCGACTACCAGATCCATCAACGGCTGCAACACGCCACCGTGACCACGTTGTGCACGGCCGGCGATGCGAAGGAGCTTGAATCCATCGCCGCCATGCTGCGACCGCTGCTGCGGAAGAACGACGACTCCGCCGTGGGTAGCCGCAGTCTGCAGTTGCTGGCCCTGACCTATCTGGCCCAGCGCCAGGGCCAGCATGCGCTGGCCGCAGAGTGGCTGCGTGACCACGGCGAACTGCTGGAGCGGCAGCGCAGCCCTGTGGTGGGCAAGTGGCGCCGGGTTGTGCTGGCGATGGCCGAACTGGCGCAACAGCGTCCACAAGCGGCACGCCATCTGCTCGAGCCCACCTTTGATGGCAGCGAACCGGTGCAGGCCCATGTTGTGCTGCTGCAGGCATTGCGTGCCGAGCAGGACACTGCCGGCGTGCGCCGCGAGCAGGCCTGGCTGGCCCGGCACCACGGTCAGGCCATTGCCGAGGTGGCGTCCATGCAGGTCTGGCAGCCCCTGAATGTGCACGACATCGCCACGGAGGCGACGTCGGTGCGGGTACCGCGCTGATGCGGACTCAGGCGTTGACGCGCTCGTCGATCCGGTCGGCTTCGAAGCAGAACACCACCGTCATCGAGGCGGTCGAGGCACTCAGGTATGCATGCAGCGAATCGCGGGTGCGGCGCAGCTCCTCGACCGAAGCCAGGGTGCCGATCTTCATGCAGTCGTTCTCGCCAACGGCACCGTCCAGGCCGATCGAGGCCAGGGCCTTGCCCGGCGATGCGGTGAAGTGGTTGCGGAAGTCGTCGTTGCCGATGAGGTGGTCCAGCAGGGTGCTGGCGTCTTCGGCGGAAAGGCGGGGATGGGTGCTCATGGAGATCGTCCGTAGGTTGAGTTTCTCGTATCGGCCGCGACAGCCTGCCATTGAGGGCGGTGGCGTGCATGTCGCTAAAGTTGGCCGCGTCGCGGTCGTTGCTGCTATGCCGGTTGTGCGGCAGAAGGAAGGAAACCCATGCGCCTGCGCCGCTGCGCCAGCCTGATGTTCGAGCCCCGCGAGTCGGTCACCCTGGACCTGCGCGCGATGCTGGCCGGCCAGGCCGAGATGGACAGCCAGATCAGCTGGGTGGCCCTGGCCGCCCATCTGGACCAGCCGCTGCCGGTGGACGCCGAGGAGCGCCAGCTGCTGGGCGAGCTCAGCGCGCACCGCTGGAGCGAACCGCCGGCCGGCACCTCTCCGGCGATGCTGGCGCGCCTGGTCGAGCAGGGGCTGGTGCTGACCGACCCGCCGGATGAGGTCGGGCACCAGATGCGTGATGAGGCATTGCGTCGCAGCCAGTGGTGGCCGTTGGCCGCACTGGCCCATCGCCATGCGCGCTGGCAGGCGGTGGACAGCGTGGAGGACATGCGTCGCCAGGGGCTGGATACCGCTGCCGGCCTGCGCCAGCGGCTGGGGCCGCCACCACCGGTGGTGCAGGCCCTGCAGGGCGACTACCAGCCGTTGCCGCGCAGCGAAGAGGCGGCGTTCGACGCGCTGCTGGCGCAGCGCACGACCTGCCGCAATTTCGACCCGCAGCGCGCGCTGCCATTGCCGCTGCTGGCCCAGGTGCTGCAGCGCACGCTGATGGCCCACGCGGTGCAGAAGGTCGAGCGTGATACCGAGTTCCTGAAGAAGAACGTGCCCTCCGGTGGCGGCCTGCATCCCACCGAAGGTTTCCTGCTGGTGCAGAACGTGGAAGGACTGGCACCGGGCCTGTACCACTACCACCCGGTGCAGCACGCCGTGCTGCCGCTGCCCTCGCCGCCGCCTGATGCATTGCCCGCGCTGGCACGGCGGATGCTGTCCGGTCAGGAGTGGTTCGCCGATGCACCGGCGCTGCTGGTGCTGGCACCGCGGTACGACCGCTGCTTCTGGAAGTACCGCAACCACGCCAAGGCGTATCGTGCGGTGACGCTGGATGTCGGCCACATCTCGCAGCTGCTGTACCTGTGCGCGACCGAGCGTGGCCTGGCGGCATTCGTCACCGCAGCCATCAACGATGCCGATGTCGATCGTGCCTTCGGTTTCGACGGCATCGGGCAGAGCGCGATGGCCATCTGCGGCCTGGGCTGGCGCAGCGCCACGCTGGACACGGCCGAATTCGATCCCGCTGGCCGGGTGGTGGTGGGCGACGACCGCTGAGCGGTCGCCGCCGCGGCGTTCACGCCGCCTCGAAGTCCACCAGTACTGCACCGTCACCCACCTGGTCGCCGGCCTTGGCGCGGTAACCCTTCACCGTGCCGTCCGCCGGTGCCTGCAGCGTGTGCTCCATCTTCATCGCTTCCAGCACCACCAGCGGCGTGCCGCGCTTGACCTCGGTACCGGCGGCGACCAGCGTCGCAACGATCTTGCCCGGCATCGGCGCCAGCAGGCTGCCGGCGTCGGCCACGGCGTGGTCCGATTCACCCACTGGATCGTGCAGGGTGAAACGGTGCTGGCCGTCGGCGCCGAACAGGTACAGCTGGTCACCGTCGCGCAGCAGCTGCAACGACCAGCGGCGCTCGCCCAGCTGCACCGTCAGGCCCTGCATATTGGCCGTGCCGATCACCTGCACCGGCGCCGCATCGTCGCACTGCACGCGCCAGCCATCGGCCTGCGCCCACACCTTCAGCGTGTGCCGGCGCTCTCCCTGCTGCAGCGGCAATACGCGCGGCGCGGACGCGCCAAGGCGCCAGCCGTCCTGCGCCTGCCATGGCGAATGCGGGTCGCGCGCATCGCTGCCGGCACCGGCAGTGCTTGCAACAGCGGCCACGGCGGCCAGCTGCCACAGGGCATCATCCGTATCGCCCGCTGCACTCAATGCCGCCTGTTCGCGTTCGATCAGCGCGGTATCCAGCTTGGCGTGCGCGAACGAATCGGTGTTCACCAGGCGGCGCAGGAAGCCGGCATTGGTGGTCACGCCCACCACCTGGCAGTCGGCCAGCGCCTGGCTCATGCGGCGCAGCGCGGCGTCGCGGTCCACTTCCCAGACGATCAGCTTGGCGATCATCGGGTCGTAGTACGGGGTGATGCTGTCGCCTTCCTCCACGCCGGTATCCACGCGCACATGGGCAGACGGAGCCGGCAGGCGCAGGCGGCGCAGGGTACCGGTGGAGGGCAGGAAGCCGCGGTCGGCATCTTCTGCGTACAGGCGTGCTTCGATGGCATGGCCGTGGATCGCCAGCTGCTCCTGGCGCAGCGGCAGCGGCAAGCCCGAGGCCACGCGCAGCTGCCATTCCACCAGGTCGGTGCCGGTGATGTATTCGGTCACCGGGTGCTCGACCTGAAGGCGGGTGTTCATTTCCATGAAGTAGAAATCGCCGTCCGGGCCGGCGATGAACTCCACCGTGCCGGCACCGACGTAGCCCACCGCGCGCGCGGCATCGACCGCCGCCTTGCCCATCGCCGCGCGGCGTTCTGCACCCATGCCTGGCGCCGGGGCTTCTTCCAGCACCTTCTGGTGGCGGCGCTGCACCGAGCAGTCGCGCTCGAACAGATACACCGCATCACCGTGGCTGTCGCCGAACACCTGGATCTCGATATGACGCGGGCGCTCGACGTATTTCTCGACCAGCACGTGGTCGTTGCCGAACGCCGAGGCTGCCTCGCGCTGGCAGCTGGCCAGCGCATCGACGAAGTCCTCGCTGCGCTCGACTTTGCGCATGCCCTTGCCACCGCCACCGGCGCTGGCCTTGATCAGCACCGGGTAACCGATGGCGTCGGCCTGTTCGCGCAGGAAGGACGGTTCCTGCTGGTCGCCGTGGTAGCCCGGAGTCAGCGGCACACCGGCTTTCGCCATCAATGCCTTGGCCGCGCTCTTGTCGCCCATCGCGCGGATGGCGCTGGCCGGCGGCCCGATGAAGGTGATGCCGGCGGCGGCGCAGGCATCGGCGAAGTCGGCATTCTCGGACAGGAAGCCGTAACCGGGGTGGATCGCCTGCGCGCCGGTCAGGCGTGCGGCGTCGAGCAGGGCATCGCCGCGCAGGTAACTTTCACGTGCAGCGGCCGGACCGATGTGGATGGCTTCGTCGGCCAGGCGCACGTGGCGCGCGTTGCGGTCGGCATCGGAATATACCGCCACGGTGGCGATGCCGAGGCGGCGGCAGGTGGCGATGACGCGACAGGCGATTTCGCCGCGATTGGCGATCAGGACTTTGGTGAACATGGCAACAGGCTCGGTCATGGCACGGGTTACATGCGGAACACGCCGAAGCGCGTCTGCTGCGGGGCGGCGTTGAGGCTGGCCGACAGCGCCAGGGCCAGTACGCGGCGGGTGTCGGCCGGATCGATCACGCCGTCGTCCCACAGGCGCGCGCTGGCGTAGTACGGGTGGCCCTGCTGCTCGAACTGCTCGCGGATCGGTGCCTTGAACGCATCTTCCTCCGCTGCCGGCCACTGGCCGCCCTTGGCTTCGATGCCATCGCGCTTGACCGTGGCCAGAACGCTGGCGGCCTGTTCGCCGCCCATCACGCCGATGCGTGCGTTGGGCCACATCCACAGGAAGTTGGGCGAATAGGCGCGGCCGCACATGCCGTAGTTGCCGGCACCGAACGAGCCGCCGATGACCACGGTGAACTTGGGAACCTTGGCGCAGGCTACTGCCATCACCAGCTTGGCGCCGTCCTTGGCGATGCCGCCCTGTTCGTACTTGCGGCCGACCATGAAGCCGGTGATGTTCTGCAGGAACACCAGCGGGATGTTGCGCTGGGTGCACAGCTCGATGAAGTGCGCGCCTTTCAGTGCCGACTCGGAGAACAGGATGCCGTTGTTGGCGATGATGCCGATCGGGTAGCCGTTCAGATGCGCGAAGCCGGTAACCAGTGTTGCGCCATAGCGCGGCTTGAACTCGTCAAAGCGCGAGCCATCGACCAGGCGTGCGATCACTTCGCGCACGTCGTAGGGCTTGCGCGTATCGGCGGGAATCACCCCATACAGTTCATGCGCCGGCAGCAGCGGTTCCTCGGGCGCCTGCACCGCCATCGCCGGCTCCGGCTTGCGCCAGTTCAGCTGGGCGATGATCGCGCGCACCCGTGCCAGCGCCTGCAGATCGTTGTCGGCCATGTGGTCGGCCACGCCGGAGATGCGGGTGTGTACGTCGGCACCGCCCAGTTCCTCGGCCGTCACCACTTCACCGGTGGCGGCCTTCACCAGCGGCGGGCCACCGAGGAAGATCGTGCCCTGCTCGCGCACGATCACCGTCTCGTCGCTCATCGCCGGCACGTAGGCGCCACCGGCGGTGCAGCTGCCCATCACGCAGGCGATCTGCGGAATGCCCTGCGCCGACAGGTTGGCCTGGTTGTAGAAGATGCGGCCGAAATGATCGCGGTCGGGGAACACCTCGTCCTGCAGCGGCAGGAAGGCGCCGCCGGAATCGACCAGGTAGATGCACGGCAGGTGGTTCTGCTCGGCGATCTCCTGCGCGCGCAGGTGCTTCTTCACCGTCATCGGGTAGTAGGTGCCGCCCTTGACCGTGGCATCGTTGGCCACGATCACGCATTCCACGCCGCTCACGCGGCCGATGCCGGCCACCACGCCGGCGGCGGGCACGGCATCGTCATACATGCCGTGCGCGGCCAGCGGCGCGATTTCCAGGAAGGCGCTGCCGGGGTCGAGCAGGGCGTCGATGCGGTCGCGCACCAGCAGCTTGCCGCGTGCGGTGTGCTTGGCGCGTGCCGCCTCGTTGCCGCCCAGTGCAGTGCGGGCAAGCGTGGCGTGCAGGTCGTCGACCACGGCCTGCATGGCCGCGCGGTTGCTTTCAAACGTTTCGCTGCCCGGTTGCAGCTGGCTGTTCAGGACGGTCATCGCGGTGGCCTTACAGGGTGCGCTGGAACAGTTCGCGGCCGATCAGCATGCGGCGGATCTCCGAGGTGCCGGCGCCGATTTCATACAGCTTGGCGTCGCGCCACAAACGGCCGGTCGGGTATTCGTTGATGTAGCCGTTGCCGCCCAGGATCTGGATCGCCTGGCCGGTCAGCCAGGTGGCCTTCTCGGCGGCGTACAGGATGGCACCGGCGGCGTCCTGGCGGGTGGTACGGCCCTGGTCGCAGGCGCGCGCCACGGCATAGACATACGCACGGCAGGCGCCCAGGCCCACGTACATGTCGGCGATCTTGGCCTGGATCAGCTGGAAGCTGCCGATCGCCTCACCGAACTGGTGGCGCTCGTGCACGTAGGGCATCACCACGTCCATCGCCGCGGCCATCAGGCCCAGCGGGCCGCCGGACAGCACCACGCGCTCGTAGTCCAGGCCGGACATCAGCACGCGCACGCCGCCACCGATCTGGCCCAGCACGTTTTCTTCCGGTACTTCGCAGTCCTGGAACACCAGCTCGCAGGTGGGCGAGGAACGCATGCCCAGCTTGTCCAGCTTCTGCGCGGTGGAGAAGCCCTTCATGCCCTTCTCGACCAGGAACGCGGTGATGCCCTTGGCGCCGGCGTCCATGTCGGTCTTGGCATAGACCACCAGCACGTCGGCATCCGGGCCGTTGGTGATCCACATCTTGTTGCCGTTGAGCACGTAGCGGTCACCACGCTTGTCGGCGCGCAGTTTCATCGACACCACGTCCGAACCGGCACCCGGCTCGCTCATCGCCAGCGCGCCGACCAGGCTGCCGTTGCACAGGCCCGGCAGGAAGCGCTGTTTCTGTTCTTCGTTGCCATTCTTGCGCAGCTGGTTCACGCACAGGTTGGAGTGCGCGCCGTAGGACAGGCCGATGCCGCCGGAAGCACGCGAGATCTCTTCCATCGCCACCACGTGGGCCAGGTAGCCCATGCCGGTGCCGCCGTATTCTTCTTCCACGGTGAGGCCGAGCAGGCCCTGTTCGCCCAGCTTCGGCCACAGGGCCAGCGGGAACTGATTGGTGGCATCGGCCTCGGCGGCCAGCGGTGCGACCTCGGCGGCGGCAAAATGGGCCACGCTCTGGCGCAGCAGGTCGATGTCTTCGCCAAGGTCGAAGTTCAGGGATGGCACGTGCATTGTGGTGGCTCCACGGCGGGATGGCAGGAAATGGACGCACCCGGCGGGGGAGCGGGCGGCGGTCTGCAGGACCGCTGCCCGCACGGGCGATTGGACCCCAGCGTAGCGGGGTTCGGGTAAGAAGTGAATACAAATTCAAAAATTGAAACTAGAATCAAAACATGGCCTACAAACGCTCTGCACTGATGGAAGAACGGCTGGCCGGGGCCCGTGAACGGATCCTGTTGGCCACCCGCGAGCTGGTCGCCACCGGCGGCTGGCGCAATGCCCCGGTAACCGCCGTGGCGACCCAGGCGGGGGTGTCCACCGGCCTGATCTACCGGCACTTCCCGTCCAAGGCTGAACTGTTCGTGGAGGTGCTCAACGCCGCCGTGGCCCACGAGGTGGCGATCATGGAGCGCATCGCCAGCGGCCCGGAGGTGGCCAGCGAGCGCCTGCGGCTGGCGATCACCGCCTTCGTCCGCCGCGCCCTGGCCGGGCCGGGGCTGGCGCACGCCTTCATCGTTGAACCGGTCGACCCGGACGTGGAAGCCGAGCGCATGCGCGGTCGCCGCGCGTTCGGTGACGTGTTCCTGCGGCTGGTGGAGGAGGGCGTGGTGGCCGGTGAGCTGCCGGCGCAGGACGCGCATGTGGCCGCCGCCTGCCTGGTCGGCGCCTTCACCGAAGCCATGGTCGGCCCGACCGCGCCCAGCCGCGAAGCACACCGCGACGAAGACGCACTGGTGGATGCGATCTGCAGCTTCTGCCTGCGTGCGATCGGCGCCCCCGCAAAACGGTAGCGCCGGGCCATGCCCGGCGGCTGTTGCCATCCTCGACCGTTGTTGCCGCGCTTCGCGCTCGCCGGGCACGGCCCGGCGCTACCCGCATGCGGCCACGGCCGCATGTTGCGCCGCACCAGCAGTGACGCCTGTTGTCGCACGCAAAGCGCGTTCTATACTCGGTCCATCACGCAGTCGCTCAGCCGTGGTCCAACGACTATCAGCCAGGGGTAACGAAGAGTGCGGAATTACGATCTGGAGTTCCTGAAACGCTTCTCCATGGTGATCGCGCTGCTGGCGACCATCACCCTCGGCCTCATCCTCCTTGCCGCCTACATCCACACCCGGATTCCGCCCGAGGTGTCGCCGGCCGCGGCCAAGCGCACCGAACAGCGCATCTCGCCCACCGGCGCGGTCTATGCCGGCAGCACCGGCGCTGCCGCGCAGGCCGCCGCCAAGGCCGCCGCGCTGGCCAAGGCGGCGTCGCAGGTGGCCTACGGCGGCACCAAGGACGGCAAGGTCATCTTCGACAACCTGTGCACCGCCTGCCACACCACCGGTGTGGGCATGGCGCCGACGCTGGACCATTCGCACTGGGACAAGCGCATCGCACAGGGCAAGGACACCCTCTACAAGCACGCCATCGAGGGCTACACCGGCCCGGACGGCGGCATCATGCCGCCCAAGGGCGGCAACCCGGCGCTGACCGAGGAACAGATCCACGCCACCGTGGACTGGATGCTGGGCAACCTGAAGTAGACGCCCCAACGCGCTGCTTCCTGTAGAGCCGATCCCACGCTCGGCTGCTCTCCGCGCGGTGTGGCCAGGTGCAGCCGAGCATGGGCGCGGCTCTACGATTCCCAGGCTTTGCCCACCGAGGCCTGATCGCTCATATGCCCCCGCTGCGCAGGCGGGGTTTCGCATTTCAGGGTTAGTCTGTGCGCCTCTTCCATGGAGTCGCCCGTCGATGCGCCGCCGTTCCCTCGCCCTTGCCCTGTCCCTGCTGCTGCCGGCCGGCGCCTTTGCCCAGGCCCAGCCGCAGGCCGCACCGGTCGCGTCGCCCTCCACTGCGCGCAGCAGCGCCACCGTGGTGCTGACCGCCGCGCCGGCCGACTGGCGTGTGCTGGATGGCCAGCGCGTGCGCATCGCCGCACCGCTGACCCTGGCCGGTACCGACGGCCTGGAGCGCTTCGGCCAGCTCACCGTGGCCTTCGATGGCCGCCTCTGGCAGCCGACCGAAGTGGCCGCGCCGGGTACTGCCGGCTACGAGCAGGTGATGGCCGACAACCAGCGCCGCCGCCTGGTGCTGGACGACGGCAGCGATGCCCGCGACCCGGCCAGCGTGGCCTATCTGCCGGCCAACCCGGTGCTGCGTACCGGCATGCAGCTGCGCAATGTGGAAGGTGTCGTGCACATGGACGCGCAGGGGCGGCCGCGCCTGCAGGTCGAAGGTGTGCTGAAACTGCCGGAGCTGAAGCGTCCGGCGGTGCCGACCGTGCCGGGCGGCCTGCACGTGGCGGCCTTCAACCTGGAGAACTTCTTCAACGGTGATGGCCAGGGCGGTGGCTTCCCGACCCTGCGCGGTGCGCGCACGCTGGACGAGCACAAGGCGCAGGTGGCCAAGCTGGTCACCACGGTCAACGCGCTGGGCGCCGATGTCGCCGCGCTGATGGAGCTGGAGAACGACGGCTACGGTCCGCAGTCGGCCATCGCCGAACTGGTCGATGCGCTCAACCGGGACCGCGGCGCGCAGGGCGACTGGCGCTTCGTCGACGCGGGCAACGGCCCCGGCGACAACCCGATCCGGGTCGGCATCATCTACCGCAGCGCGCGCCTGCAGCCGGTCGGCAAGCCGGCCACGCTGACCGGTGGTCCATTCGTCGAGCACAGTCGCGTGCCGCTGGCGCAGGCCTTCCAGGGCAAGCAGGGCGCACCGTTCGTGGTGGTGGCCAACCACTTCAAGTCGAAGGGCTGCCGCGACGCCGCCGGTGCCGACGCCGACCGCAACGACAACCAGGGCTGCTGGAACGCCACCCGCGTGACCTCCGCGCAGCAGCTGCACGCCTGGCTGCAGACCGACCCGACCGGTACCGGTGCAAAGGACGCGGTACTGCTGGGCGATTTCAACGCCTACGCGATGGAAGACCCGATCCGCACCCTGCATGACCTGGGCTGGCAGGACGCGTTCAAGGTGGCCAAGGTCGAGCATCCCTACAGCTACGTCTACAACGGCTATACTGGCCGCCTTGACCACGCGCTGCTGAGCCCGGGCATGGCCAAGCGCCTGCGCGGCGCCGCCGAATGGCACAGCAACGCCGACGAGCAGGACGCCAGCGGCTACCAGGGCCGCAACGTGCAGGGCCCGTGGCGCAGCTCCGACCACGACCCGCTGCTGCTGGGTTTCGACAGATAAGGTTCGCCGGGGATCTGCTCTGGTAGGCACCTTGATCGGCACGGATGCCGCCTTTGCTTTTGATCTACCAGTCCGCCTTCAAGCGAGCCGAGCATCGCAGGTGAATCAGGGGCGAAGAGGCGCCGATGTCTGAGCGCAGCGAGTTCGGCGCCGTCCCCTGGTTCACCGAGAAGCGCAGGGAACCGGTGCACAGCACCGGCTCGCGGCTGGCGGCGCGTTTCTTTTGGTTACTTTTCTTTTCGCGCGAAAAGAAAAGTGACATCCCACCGCGGGCGCGGAAATGGCCCGCCGCAACCAACGCTCACCCCCAGGCGATCAAGCCGATCGCCAGCACCGCCAGCGCCAAACCGGCACGGTTCCACTTCGTGGTGGCCTCGCCGAAGACGAACACGCCCACCAGCGCACCCAGCACCACCACGCCGATGTTCATGCCGGCGAACACGGTGGCTGGGCTGTCCGGCATCGACTGGTGCGCATGCACATAGAACAGGATGTTGCCGCCGTTGAGCAGGCCCAGCAGCGCACCCGCGCCGAGGTTGCGCCAGGCCAGCCGGCTACGGCCGCTGAAATGCCGCCACAGCTGCAGCGCCAGCATCAGCACGAAGGCCACGCTGAAGCTGGCCAGCACCGCCGCCATCGACGGCGTGCCGGACAGCGCCACCTGCTTGAGCAGCACGTCGACCACCGCAAAGCCCGCCCATACGCCCAGCAGCCAGCCCCAGCCGCCGGGTGAGGACGCTACCGCCGGTCCGCGTGGACGCAGGCTGATCGCCACCATCGCCAGCAGGCCCAGGCCGAGCCCGGCCAGCTTCCACGGCGTGGCGGTCTGGCCGAAGAACAGGAACGCGGCGGCCAATGACAGCAGCAGCGACAGCCGCTGCGCCACGTCGCTGCGGACGATGCCGGCCACCGCCACCGCGCGGCCCAGCACCAGGAAGATCGACGGCAGCACCACCGCCAGCGCCAGCAATGACAGCCACGGCGCATGCGGCGCGCGCAGTGCATCCAGCGGCGGCTGCAGCACCATCGCCGTCATTGTCGCGGCCACCAGATAGTTCCAGGTGACCATCTGCGCCACATCCAGCTGGCGGCGGTTGGCCAGCTTCAACAACACCGAAACCAGCACGCTGCAGATCACGGCCAAGGACAGGTAGAGCATGGGGCGGGCACAGGGCGGGGGCAGGGGACGGTATCATGGTGCCATGCACAAGCCTTCGTTCCCCGTCGCCCCTGGCGAAACCGCCTGCCTCGAACTGGACGGCCCGGCCGGCCCGCTGGAAGTGGTCGTCGACCTGCCCAAGGCCGACGCGCCGGTGCAGCCGATCGTGGCCATCGTCTGCCATCCGCTGTCCACCGAGGGCGGCACCCTGCACAACAAGGTGGTCACCATGACCGCCACCACCCTGCGCGAGCTGGGCATCGCCACGGTGCGCTTCAACTTCCGCAGTGTTGGCGCGTCGGTCGGTGAGTTCGACCACGGCGTGGGCGAGCAGGATGACCTGAAGGCCGTCGCCGCCTGGGTGCGCAGCCAGCGTCCGGACGACCGCCTGTGGCTGGCCGGTTTCAGCTTCGGCTCGTTCGTGTCGCTGAAGGCCGCTGCCGCGCTGCAGCCGGAAGCGCTGATCTCGATCGCGCCGCCGGCCGGTCGCTGGGATTTCGATGGCATCGCACCGCCGGCGCGCTGGCTGGTGATCCAGGGCGAGCAGGACGAGATCGTCGACCCGCAGGCCGTCTACCAGTGGCTGGACACGCTGGACTTCCCGCATGAGCTGGTGCGCATGCCCGAGACCAGCCACTTCTTCCACCGCAAGCTGATCGACCTGCGCGGCGCGCTGACCCACGGCGTGAAACATTGGCTGGGCGCAGCGGCATGAGTGCAACCGAGTTGACCCCGTCGCAGCGGTACGCGGAAGGGGTCGCCCGTGGCGACTGGCAGAACGACCCGGCCCAGCATGCGGCGCTGGCCGAGCTGGACCGCATCCACCTGGGCCTGCTGGACAGTGCCGAGGACGGCTGGCTGGACCGCCTGTCCTCGTTCTGGAAAAAGCCCGAGCCGGTGAAGGGCCTGTACTTCTGGGGCGGCGTCGGCCGCGGCAAGACCTTCCTGGTCGACCTGTTCTACGACGGCCTGCCGATCAAGCAGAAGTACCGCACCCACTTCCATCGCTTCATGCGCAGCGTCCACGAGCGCCTGCGCGAGCACCAGGGCCAGAGCGACCCGCTGGCGAAGATCGCCCAGGAATGGCGCAGCAACCTGCGCGTGCTGGTGCTCGACGAGTTCTTCGTCACCGACATCGGCGATGCGATGCTGCTGGCGCGGTTGCTGGAGCGCCTGTTCGCCGAGGGCGTGACCCTGGTCACCACCTCCAACACGGCGGTGGAGAACCTGTACCTCAATGGCCTGCAGCGCGAGAGCTTCCTGCCGGCCATCGGCCTGCTGCAGCGCTTCTGCGTCGAGTTGTACGCCGAAGGCACCGAGGATTACCGCATGCGCGCGCTGACCCGCTCGCCGGTGTACCGCGCACCGCTGGCGGCCGACAGCGATGAGTGGCTGGCCACGCGCTGGAACGAGCTGAGTGGCGGCCAGCCGGCCAAGGCCGGCAACATCGAGATCGAGGGTCGCAAGATTCCGGTCCGTGGCCGCGGCAAGAGCATCGCCTGGTTCGATTTCGCCGCGCTGTGCGAGGGCCCGCGCGGGCCCTCGGACTACATCGAGATCGCGCACGAGTTCAACACGGTGCTGCTGGGCGGCATTCCGGCATTCGACCGCCTGAACGAAGATGCCGCGCGCCGCTTCGTCAACCTGATCGACGAGCTGTACGACCGCCACGTCAACCTGGTCTGCACCGCCAGCACCTCGCCGATCGAGCTGTACACCGGCCAGCGCCTGCAGGGCGCGTTCGAGCGCACTGCTTCGCGCCTGATCGAAATGCAGAGCGCCGAATACCTGGGCACCCCGCACCGGGCGTGAGGGTAGTGCCGTTTGTAGAGCCGAGCCCACGCTCGGCTGCCTTTGCATGATGTGCCGAAAAGCAGCCGAGCGTGGGCTCGGCTCTACGACAGCACGGCGCGGCTATCGGGTGGGCGCAACCGCGCTCCCCAACGGCCGCTCATCCGGCCCGGCCGACACATGCAGCCCCGAGCCGCTGCCGTGCTCCACCCGAACGCTCTCGCCGCGCTCCAGCAGCCGCAGTGGCTGTCCCTGGTAGCGCACTTCCAGCGCATCGTGGGCCTCTGCCAGTGAACGCACCAGCGGGCAAAGGGCCATTGCCTTGGCTTCCAGCTGCTGGCTGCGCGCTTCCATGCGGCGGTCGACTTCGGCATCGAGGCGATCGGCGCGGCGCTCCATGGCCCCGGCGCGGCCGGTGAACACCTGCCACAGCACGCTGCGGGTCATCGACCCGGCCATCGTCTCGGCCATCTGCTCGATGTGCGCGTCGAAGCCGTCGCCGAAGGCTTCCTGTTCCCAGTAGCCGCGGCCCAGGCTGGCGTCGATCCAGTCCTGCATCTCGCCGCGCATCGCCCGCATCTGGCGGTTGCGGGACTTGCCGGTGATGGCCTCGAAGGCAGCGTCCAGCGCATCGAAGGTGACCCCGGAGACTTCGTGGGCCAGTGCGGTGGCCGCCGGCATCAACTGGCGGGCACCGGCCTCCATCTGCCGCAGGCGGGCGGCGTCGGCGGCGCTGACCGTGACCATCCTGCCGTCCAGGCTCAGCTCGCCGTCGTGGAACACCACTTCATGCGGCGCCTGCGGGCCGTGCCGCAGCCAGATGCCGCCGCTGTCCACCAGCACGTCGTAGTCGGTATGGATGCCGCACTGGTCCGAACGCAGGTCCAGCCCCTCGGCGGCCAGCGCCGGGGCGATGAACAGGGCCGGCAGCAGGGCCAGCGCGGGCAACCACAGGTGCATCGGAGCATCCTTTTCCGGGAGCGAGCGGCCAGCATCCGCCGTCAGCGCGCGGGCGTCACCGGCCGGAAGTCACCCGTCCACCGGATTCCCACCGGCTGCCCACCATCTATCCACAGGGTTGTCCCTAGCCAGTTTCATCACTGTCATGTGAAGCTGTCATTGTTCCGTTTTCGCGGTGCGTTGTACCACCGCAATGACGCCTTTCGGGCTTGACTGCGCAGCCCGTTCCGGCAGGTCTGAAGCGTCTGATCCGGGCGCCGATGGCACGATCCTTGCGGCGCAAGGGATTGCCGAATTTCACTACATTTGGCGTTGACGGACCCCACTACCCCCACTATCTTGTGGCCGTCGGTCGCAGCAACCCCAATTCCAGGGGATGCCCGGGGTACCCATCCGCGATCGCCAACGGCAGTGGCAGGCGCAGGGTCTCATCCCCTGCGACGCCGTCCTGCCATCCTGGGCTGTCATGTCCCGGGCTGCGTCACCCGATGCATCGAGCACCCACCAATCACGCCAAGAGGACACACGCCGTGACCACCGAATCCAGCGCCACCATCGAGAAGGAAAGCGAATTCCTGTTGACGTCGCCGCCGACGGCCAACGCGATGAGTGTGACCAAGCGCAATGGCACGACCGAACTGGTGGACCTGAACAAGATCGTGCGCGCGGTGCAGCGTTCCTCCGAAGGCCTGCACGCCGTCGATCCGATGCGCGTGGCCACCCGCACCATTTCCGGCCTGTACAACGGCGCCACCACCCGCGAGCTGGACGAACTGTCCATCCGCACCGCCGCCCTGCTGATCGGTGAAGAGCCCGAATACGGCCGCCTGGCTGCGCGCCTGCTGGCCAACTACATCGCCAAGGAAGTCTCCGGCCAGGAAATCTACGCCTTCTCGCAGTCGGTCAGCCGTGGCCATGAAGTCGGCCTGATCAACGACCGCCTGCTGAACTTCGTGCAGACCAACGCACGCAAGCTCAACGATGCCATCGACATCTCGCTGGACCTGAACTTCGATTACTTCGGCCTGCGTACCCTGTACGACCGTTACCTGCTGCGCCACCCGCACACCCGCAAGGTGATCGAGACCC
This sequence comes from Stenotrophomonas sp. GD03819, assembly GCF_029841665.1. Classification (NCBI taxonomy): domain Bacteria; kingdom Pseudomonadati; phylum Pseudomonadota; class Gammaproteobacteria; order Lysobacterales; family Lysobacteraceae; genus Stenotrophomonas; species Stenotrophomonas sp. GD03819. The sequence goes on along the minus strand of NZ_JAOCEW010000011.1, from coordinate 104,439 downwards.
CGCAGCAGTTCTTCCTGCGCATCGCCAGCGCGCTGAGCGAGGACGTGTCCGAGACCTTGGCGCTGTACAAGCGCATGGGCAACCTGGACTACCTGCCGTCCAGCCCGACCCTGTTCAACTCCGGCACCACCCACGAGCAGCTGTCCTCGTGCTTCCTGCTGGACTCGCCGCAGGACTCGCTGGAGTCGATCTATGCCAAGTACGGCGACATCGCCCAACTTTCCAAGTTCTCCGGCGGCATCGGCGTCAGCTATACCCGTGTGCGTTCGCGTGGTTCGCTGATCAAGTCGACCAACGGCCACTCCAACGGCATCGTGCCGTGGCTGAAGACCATGGATTCGTCCGTGGCCGCGGTGAACCAGGGCGGCAAGCGCAAGGGCGCGGCCTGCGTGTACCTGGAAACCTGGCACGCCGACATCGAGGACTTCCTCGAGCTGCGTGACAACACCGGTGACGAAGCCCGTCGTGCGCACAACCTGAACCTGGCCAACTGGGTGCCGGACCTGTTCATGAAGCGCGTCGAGGCCGACCAGGAATGGTCGCTGTTCGATCCGCGCGTGGTGCCGGAGTTCACCGACCTGTTCGGCGAAGCCTTCGAAGCCGCCTACCTGCAGGCCGAAGCGCAGGGCAAGGCCAACCGCACCATCTCTGCCCGCAAGCTGTACGCCCGCATGATGCGTACGCTGGCCGAGACCGGCAACGGCTGGATGACCTTCAAGGACAAGTGCAACCGCGCCAGCAACCAGACCCTGCGTCCGGGCAACGTGATCCACCTGTCCAACCTGTGCACCGAAATCCTGGAAGTCACTTCCAACGATGAAACCGCGGTGTGCAACCTGGGTTCGATCAACCTGGGCAACCACTTCGACGAGCACAACGAGTTCGACTTCGAGAAGCTGGCCGAGACCGTGCGCCTGGCCGTGCGCCAGCTCGACCGCGTCATCGACCTGAACTTCTACCCGATCGAAACCGCCCGCCGCGCCAACCTGCGCTGGCGTCCGGTCGGCCTGGGCTGCATGGGCCTGCAGGACGTGTTCTTCCGCAAGCGCCTGCCGTTCGACAGCGCCGAAGCCCGCGCCCTGTCGAAGAAGATTGCCGAAGCGATCTACTTCCACGCGCTGGAAACCTCCTGCGAGCTGGCCCAGGAACGCGGCAAGCACCCGTCGTTCAACGACACCCGTGCCGCCAGCGGCGAACTGCAGTTCGACGCCTGGAACGTGGTGCCGGAAGACACCGCACGCTGGGATGCTCTGCGTGAGCGCATCAAGGAACACGGCCTGCGCAACTCGCTGATGATCGCGATCGCCCCGACCGCGACCATCGCCTCGATCGCCGGCTGCTACGAGTGCGTCGAGCCGCAGGTGTCCAACCTGTTCAAGCGCGAGACCCTGTCCGGTGACTTCCTGCAGGTCAACCGCTACCTGGTGAACGAGCTGAAGAAGCTGGGCCTGTGGACCGCCGACATGCGCGATGCCATCAAGCTGGCCGAAGGTTCCATCGCCGGCGTGGCGCAGATTCCGGAAACGCTGCGCGAGGTCTACCGCACCGCGTGGGAACTGCCGATGCGCTCGCTGATCGACATGGCCGCCGAGCGTGGCGCCTTCATCGACCAGTCGGCCTCGCTCAACCTGTTCATGGAAAGCCCGAACATCGGCGCGATGTCCTCCATGTACATGTACGCCTGGAAGCAGGGCATCAAGACCACCTACTACCTGCGTTCGCGCCCGGCCACCAAGATCGCCAAGACCACGGTGAGCAGCGCGGCCCCGGCCAAGGTGTTCAGCCCGGACGAAGCCATCGCCTGCTCGCTGGAAAACCCGGAAGCCTGCGAGGCCTGCCAGTAACACCGCGCGGTGGGTGCCGACCGTTGGTCGGCACTCGAACACCTCGCACCTGTAGAGCCGAGCCATGCTCGGCTGCAGCACGGAAACACCAAGGTAGCGCCGGGCCACGCCCGGCGTTTTGACCCGAGAATTCAAGGAAACACCCATGGCCGACAAGCCCAAGCAGATGCTGCTCGATCCCGGTTTTGAACTGACCCTGCGCCCGATGCGCTACCCGCAGTTCTATGACATGTACAGGAACGCGATCAAGAACACCTGGACGGTGGAAGAGATCAACTTCCAGATCGACATCACCGACCTGCACAGCAAGATGTCGCCGGGTGAGCGCCACCTGATCCACCGGCTGGTCGCGTTCTTCGCCACCGGCGACTCGATCGTGTCCAACAACCTGGTGCTGAACCTGTACCAGCACCTCAATGCGCCGGAAGCGCGCATGTACCTGTCGCGCCAGCTGTATGAAGAAGCGCTGCACGTGCAGTTCTACCTGACCCTGCTCGACAACTACCTGCCGGATCCGGAAGAGCGCGCCAAGGCGTTCTCGGCGGTGGAGAACATCGACTCGATCAAGAAGAAGGCCGACTTCTGCTTCAAGTGGATCGACTCGATCCAGAGCCTGACCCGCATCGAGACCCGCGAACAGCGCCGCCAGTTCCTGCTCAACCAGATCTGCTTCGCCGCTTGCATCGAAGGCCTGTTCTTCTTCGCTGCCTTCGCCTACGTGTACTACTTCCGTTCGCGTGGCCTGCTGCCGGGCCTGGCCTCGGGCACCAACTGGGTGTTCCGCGACGAGAGCGCGCACATGGAGTTCGCGTTCGAGTCGGTGCGTGTGGTGCGTGAGGAAGAACCGGACCTGTTCGACGAAGAGATGAAGCAGCAGGTCTACGACATGCTGGCCGAGGCGATCGAGTGCGAAGTGCAGTTCGCCGAGGACGTGCTGTCCGGCGGCGTGGCCGGCATTTCCACCCGCGACATGCGCCAGTACCTGCAGCACTGCGCCGACCAGCATTTCGCCAAGCTGGGCATGGAAAAGAAGTACAACGTGCGCAACCCGCTGCCGTTCATGGAACTGCAGGACGTGCAGGAACTGACCAACTTCTTCGAACGCCGCGTCTCGGCTTACCAGGTCGGCGTGCAGGGCGAAGTGGCCTTCGACATGAACTTCTGATCGAACCGGTCAAGCCTGTCGCAACGAAAAACCCCGGCGATCGCCGGGGTTTTTTGTTGCGCGCCTGGCTTTTGCAGAGTCGAGCCATGCTCGACTGCTGTCCGCGAAGATCAGTCGAGCATGGCCCGACTCTACAAAGAGCGGCTATCGCCGCCCTTCCACCGCCATGCGCACCGCCAGCCCGGCCAGTACCGTGCCCATCAGCCAACGCTGCACCATCTGCCAGGTGGGGTGCGCGGCCAGGAAGCCGGCGATGCTGCCAGCGGTCAGCGCGATCATGCCATTCACGCTGACACTGACCAGGATCTGGGTGGAGCCCAGCACGATCGACTGCATCAGCACGCTGCCTTCGCTGTCCGGGTGCAGGAACTGCGGCAGCAGCGACAGGTACATCACCGCCACTTTGGGGTTCAGCAGATTGGTCAGGAAGCCCATCGTGAACAACTTGCGCGGGCTGTCCTGCGGCAGGTCGCGCACTGCAAACGGCGAACGGCCACCCGGCTTGAGCGCCTGCCAGGCCAGGTACAGCAGGTACAGCGCGCCGCCAATGCGCAGCGCGTCGTAGGCGAACGGTACCGTCATCAGCAGGGCGGTGATGCCCAGCGCCGCGCACAGCATGTAGAACACGAAGCCCAGCGCCACCCCGCCCAGCGAGATCAGTCCCGCCATCGGCCCCTGGCAGATCGAGCGCGAGATGACGTAGATCATGTTCGGCCCGGGCGTGATCACCATGGCCAGCGAGACCAGTGCAAAGGCCAGAAGGTCGGAAGTGGCGGGCATGGGTGGTCCTGGCGGTGGGCGTGGCGCAGTGTAGCGCCTGCCATGGGCGGGGCCTGCGCAGGCACCGCTGCCGGGTGGCCATTGCACATGCGTTCCGATGGCCGTCACGCCGGTCGCATAAAATTACCGGACCCCACACCGAAGCACCCCCATGACCCCGATCCCCGAGACCGTGCCGCCCACCGAAGTGCGCATGGCCGAAATCGTCTTCCCGAACCACACCAACCACCTCGGCACCCTGTTCGGTGGGCAGGCACTGGCGTGGATGGACAAGGCGGCCTTCCTGGCCGCCGCCCGCTATTCGCGCCGCACGGTGGTGACCGCGCGCAGCGACCAGGTCGACTTCAAGCTGCCGATCCGCATCGGCCAGATGGTCGAGACCATCGGCCGCATCGTCGAAGTCGGCCGCAGCTCGATGAAGGTCGAGGTGGAGCTGGTCGCCGAAGACCTGCATAGCGGCGAGCGCAAGCTGTGTACCCGCGGCCACTTCGTGATGATCGCGCTGGACGAGGAAGGCCACCCGATCGCGGTGCCACCGCTGCCGGCGGCCTGACCCGGCCAACGGACCGGCGCTTGCGGGGGCGCCGCCGCGCCCCCATCTGGCAGCCATGACCCCGCCACTGACCGACTTCATCGACCGCGCCCAGCGCCTGTTCGTGCTGACCGGCGCTGGCTGCAGCACCGCCTCGGGCATTCCCGATTACCGGGATACCGACGGCCAGTGGAAACGCACGCCGCCGGTGACCTACCAGGCCTTCATGGGCGAGGCGGCCACCCGCCAGCGCTACTGGGCGCGCAGCCTGCTGGGCTGGCCGCGCTTCGGCCTGGCCCGGCCCAATGGCACCCACCAGGCCCTGGCTGCCCTGGAAAGCCGCGGCAAGCTGCAGGTGCTGCTGACCCAGAACGTGGACGGCCTGCACCAGCGGGCCGGCAGCCGCAACGTGATCGACCTGCATGGCCGACTGGATCGGGTGCGCTGCATGGGCTGCGAACGCCGCAGCGGCCGCGAGGACTTCCAGCAGCGCCTGCTGGACGCCAATCCGGGCTGGGACGCGCTGGAGGCCGGTATCGCCCCGGATGGCGATGCCGATCTGGAGACCGATTTCTCCAGCTTCGTGGTGCCCGATTGCCCGTCCTGCGGCGGCCTGCTGAAGCCGGACGTGGTGTTCTTCGGCGAAAACGTGCCCCGTGAACGCGTGGCAGCGGTGCATGAGCACCTGCAGCAGGCAGACGCCGTGCTGGTGGTGGGTTCTTCGCTGATGGTCTATTCCGGTTTCCGCTTCGTGCAGGCGGCGGCCAGGGCAGGGCTGCCGGTGGCGGCGCTGAACCGCGGCCGCACCCGTGCCGACGACCTGCTGCAGTTCAAGGACGAGCGCGATTGCGCCGAGGCGCTGGCAGGGCTCGTTACCGGGTAGCGCCGGGCCATGCCCGGCGGAAACGGGGTGCCGCGCCGCACGTTCGCCGGGCATGGCCCGGCGCTACCCATCATGCGTCCCCGCGAAACAGCGATCCATCCAGATGGTTGATCCGCGAGCCGCGCAGCGGTGCAATACGCACCCCCTACGTCGTTCATCACCGTCTTGAGCCAGCTGTTCTCGCCGATTTCATTCGGCCCCCTGACCCTGTCCAACCGCATCGTCATCGCGCCGATGTGCCAGTACTCCGCCGAAGACGGTCGCGCCAGCGACTGGCACGCCATGCACCTGGGCAACCTGGCGCAGTCGGGCGCTGGCCTGCTGATCCTGGAAGCCACCGCGGTCGAGCCGCGCGGCCGCATCAGCTGGGCCGATCTGGGCCTGTGGGACGACGGTACCGAAGCCGCGTTGGCACAGGTGCTGGCCAGCGTCCGCCGCTGGTCGCCGATGCCGCTGGGCATCCAGCTCGGCCACGCCGGCCGCAAGGCCTCGGTGAAGCGCCCGTGGGACGGCGGCGGCCAGTTGCCAGCCGATGATGCGCGTGGCTGGTCCACCGTGGCGCCGTCGCCGCTGCCGTTCCATGCCGGCGATCCGGCACCGCAGGAACTGGACGAGGCCGGCATCGCCGAGGTCATCGCCGCCTTCGCCGCCAGTGCGGTGCGCGCCGAGCGCCTGGGCTTCGAGCTGATCGAGCTGCATGCCGCGCACGGCTATCTGCTGCACCAGTTCCTGTCGCCGCTGAGCAACCGCCGCACCGATGGCTATGGTGGCTCGCTGCCGAACCGCCTGCGCCTGCTGGTGGAAGTGTTCGACGCGGTGCGTGCGGCAGTGTCCGACAAGGTCGCCGTGGGTGTACGCATTTCCGCCAGCGACTGGGTCGACGGTGGTTGGGATCTGGTGCAGAGCGAAGCGCTGGCCCAGGTGCTGGACGCGCGCGGCTGCAATTTCCTGCATGTCTCCAGCGGCGGCCTGGACGAGCGCCAGAAGATCACCGTCGGCCCGGGCTACCAGGTGCCGTTCGCGGCGGCGATCAAGGCCAAGGTGCGCATGCCGGTCATCGCTGTGGGCATGATCACCGAGCCCGAGCAGGCCGAATCGATCCTGCGCCATCGCCACGCCGATGCCGTGGCCCTGGCGCGCGGCATCCTCTACGACCCGCGCTGGCCGTGGCATGCCGCCGCCGCGCTGCGCGACAGCGTGGAACCGGCGCCGCAGTACCTGCGCTGCGAGCCGCGCGACGCGCGCGGCGTGTTCAAGGCGCGCTGAGGCTCACACCCGCCAGGCCGGCGCCATGCCGGCCTGCAGGTGCTCGAACAGCGCGCGGATCTTGGCGGTGAAGTCGCGGCGGTCGCTGACGCAGAAATAGACCTCCATCGGCTCCGGGCGCCACGCCGTGTCGGCGCCGAACACCGCCTGCAGGCGGCCATCGCGCAGGTAGGGCTCGGCCACGAATGCGGCCAGCCGGGTGATGCCGGCACCGGTCGCGGCAAGCGTTGCCAGTGCATCGATGTCATCGCAGACCATGCTCGGCGGCAGTGCGGCGTCCACGCGCTGGCCATCCTTCAGCAGGCCCCAGCGCAGCGGCCGGCCATCGGTGGGGAAGCGGTGCAGCAGCCCGCGATGACCGCTCAGCTCGGAGGGCTGCTGCGGGGTGCCGTGCGCTTTCAGATAGGCCGGCGAGGCACAGAACACGAAGGGCACGCGTGCCAGCTGCCGTGCGACCACGCCATCTTCCAGCTGCGCACCGATGCGGATGCTGGCATCCACCGCTTCCGGGCCATGCTGCACGGCGCGGTCGGTCAGGCGCAGCTCCAGCTGCAGTTGTGGGTAACGCTGCTGCAGTGAAGGCAGCAAGGGGGCAAGCACATGGCGACCGAAGGCGCTGCTGCTGGCGATGCGCAGCGGCCCGGCCGGCTCGATGTCACCGGCAGTGACCATCGCCTGCGCGCGCGCCAGGTCGGCTTCGATGTGGCGCACCTGCGCCAGGTACAGCGCGCCGGCCTCGCTGAGGGCCAGCTGGCGCGTACTTCGGTTCAGCAACCGTACCCCCAGATGCGCCTCCAGCCGGTTGATGTTCTGGCCGACTGCGGTGGCGCTGATGCCAAGGATGCGGGCCGCGGCGGCAATGCTGCCGGTCTCTGCGGTGCGGGTGAAGCTGCGGATCAGTTGCAACAGGTTCATGACCGACCAGCTTGCCACGGGGAGTTCCAAGTATCGCTTGGGACTGAACCAAGCAGGTCGGTTGCATCGGTGACCATCGATCCGGCAGGCAGGTCGCTGCCCTACACTCGAGCCATGCGCCCCGATTCCATCCTCACCCTGTCCTGCCCCGACCGTACCGGTATCGTCTACCGCGTGTCCGGCCTGCTGTTCGACCATGGCTGCAATATCCTCGACGCCCAGCAGTTCGGTGACGAGGAAAGTGGCCGCTTCTTCCTGCGCGTGCACTTCGACCGCGATGCCAGCCTGCCGCTGGAGACCGTGTACGCCGCCATGGCCACGCTTGCCGAAGGCTTCGGCATGGACTGGCAGCTGCATGATGGCCGCCGCCGCGCACGCCTGCTGGTGCTGGTCAGCAAGCAGGGGCACTGCCTCAACGATCTGCTGTTCCGTGCCCACAGCGGCCAGCTGAAAGTCGACATCGCGGCAGTGGCGTCCAACCACGCCGATTTCGCGCCATTGGCCGCGTCCTACCAGGTGCCGTTCCACCATCTGCCGGTGACCGCCGACACGCGTGCGGTGCAGGAGCAGCAGATCATCGACCTGGTCGAGCGCGAGCGCATCGATCTGGTGGTATTGGCGCGCTACATGCAGATCCTGTCACCCACGCTGTGCCGCGCACTGGCCGGCCGTGCGATCAACATCCACCACAGCTTCCTGCCCAGCTTCAAGGGCGCGCAGCCGTATCACCAGGCGCACGCGCGCGGGGTCAAGATCATCGGTGCCACCGCGCACTATGTCACCGAGGATCTGGACGAAGGCCCGATCATCGAACAGGACGTGGCCCGCGTGGACCACGCGATGGCACCGCGCGAACTGGTGCGGCTGGGCAGCGATACCGAATCGCTGGTGCTGGCGCGCGCGGTGCGCCGCCATGTGGAGCACCGCATCCTGCTCAACGGGCACCGAACGGTGGTGTTCCGGTAATCGCCCATCCCGCGTCCGCCGGGCATGGCCCGGCACTACCGAATCCTGATTTCATCCAGTGAAAAGCCCCCGGTTCGGCCGTCCCGCGATCTGTAGGGGGGCGTAGTTGGGGGGCTGGATGAATCGATTGTGTTGTCGTGGGCAGGAGCGCGCAAGCGGCATAAGCGACGTGCGCGGTAGCGCCGGGCCATGCCCGGCGGTCGCCCGTCAGATGATCGCAATCCCCGCCTTGCCCAGCGCCTCGCGCACCATCGTATCGTTGGCCTCGGTCACCGGCCGGGTCAGCTCCCACAGGAACTTCACCCGGAAGCCGGACTTCACCGCGTCCTGCGCGCTCCACAGTACGCAGTAGTCGCGGGCCAGGCCGCACACATGCACTTCGCGGATGCGTCGCTCGTGCAGCCAGCCGGCCAGGCCGGTAGCTGGGCGCTCGCCATCGGGGCCATGGTTCTCGCGGAAGGCGCTGTACGAATCCACCTGTTGGCGCGTGCCCTTGCGCAGGATCAGGTCGGCCACGGTCCAGTCCACGCCCGGGTGCAGGGCGGCACCGGCGCTGCCCTGCACGCAGTGGTCCGGCCATAGGGTCTGCGGCTGCGCGTGCAGCAGGATGGTCTCGAAGGGGCGTTGGCCGGGGTGCTGGCTGGCGAACGAGGCATGGTCGGCCGGGTGCCAGTCCTGTGTCGCCACCACGGTGCGGTAGCGGCGCTGCGCCAGCAGACCGGCAATCGGTACCACCAGCGCATCGCCCTGGTCGCAGGCCAGCGTACCGCCGGGCATGAAGTCTGGCTGCAGGTCGATCACCAGCAGGGCGACATCGGCGGGCAGGGCGGTCATGGCAGGTCCACTACAACGTGAAGGGGCGACCAGCGTGGCCGCCCCGGCGGCACAGGTCAATCGCCCTGCGGCGTCCCAGCGTCCTGCCCGTAGTACAGCAGGCCGATCTTGATCCGCTCACGGCCATTCTCGCGGCGATGGCGGTTGGCATCGCGCAGCGAGTACACGCAGCCGCAGTACTCCTGCTGGTAGAACTGCTCGCGCTTGCTGATCTCGATCATGCGGCTGGCACCGCCGCCCTTGCGCCAGTTGTAGTCCCAGTACTGCAGGCCCTCGTAGCGCGACGCGGCGCGGATGCCGCAGTCGTTGATCTGCGCCATGTTCTTCCAGCGCGAGATGCCCAGCGAAGAACTGATGGTGTCATAGCCGTGTTCGTGCGCGTACAGCGCAGTGCGCTCGAAACGCATGTCGAAGCACATCGTGCAGCGGATGCCGCGTTCGGGCTCGTTCTCCATGCCGCGCGCACGGCTGAACCAGTTGTCGGTGTCGTAGTCGCAGTCGATGAACGGGATGCCGTGCTGCTCGGCGAAGCGGATGTTCTCCTGCTTGCGCAGCTCGTATTCCCTCACCGGGTGGATGTTGGGGTTGTAGAAGAAGATCGCGTAGTCGATCCCGGAGGCGGTGATCGCCTCCATCACTTCGCCGGAGCAGGGCGCGCAGCATGAATGCAGCAGCAGGCGCTTGCCGTCGGCGGGCAGGGTCAGGGTGGGACGTTGGAGCTCGGTCATCGTCAGGTACCGCATGGACCGCCGGCAACGGCGGTGGCCCATGCATCAGCGCGTGGGTGAACAGGTCTGGCCGGATACCGTGAAAAGGACGCGCGCGGCCGCATCGCCTGCACGCGCAGGACAACGACGGCCCCGGCAACCTCCCCGCGGAGATTCCAGGTCGAATCAGGGGACGGTCGTGTCCCCCGGCCGGGGCCGGTATTCGGGCTGATGGACACGGGCCGCAGCCCACCTACTACCTGCCGCTTCCCAGGCGCGAGCCCAGTGCTGTTGGCAGGATTCGTTTCCATTCACCGCTGCGGGGCAGCTCCGGAATGGGCGCGCGAGGCGCCTTCACCGGATTCCCGTTTAAATCCCGGCCGCCATCAATGCCACGGCCGGGATACCTTCGGCGTGCCCACGGTGGACGCGTCGAGGCCAATGGTCAAGGGCCAATCAAAGCGCAGGGCTGTGGCTCGTTTCTCAGGCTGTGAGAGCCCCTCTTGCCATACTGTGCATCGACAGACGGGAGGTGGCTCGTGGCGGCGAAGTACTGCGATCTGGTCATGAAAGGCGGCATCACCAGCGGCATCGTGTACCCCAATGCGGTACTGGCGCTGGCGCGCGAGTATCGCTTCAAGAGCATCGGCGGCACCTCGGCCGGCGCCATCGCTGCGGCGGTGGCGGCCGCGGCAGCCTGCGGTGATCGCCGCCAGCAGGCGGGCGAGCACCTGCCTGGCGATGCCGGCTATGGCGGGTTGTCGGCGGTGTCGGCGCAGCTGTCGCGGCGCGGCTTCATCTACAGCCTGTTCCAGCCGGCACGGGGCGCGCGTGCGGCCTATCGGCTGCTGGTGGTACTGACCGGCAATGCCCGCCTGCCGCACAAGCTGCTGTGCCTGGCCGTTGCCGTGTTCGAGATCGCGCCGCTGGAAGTGCTGGTGTCGCTGGCGCTGCTGCTCGGCCTGGGCTGGTGGGGTGGTGGCTGGAGCGGCGTGGCCGCCACGCTGCTGCCGTCGCTGCTGTGCGCTTACGGTGCCGGCGTGGCCGGTGCCGCGCTGCGGGTGGCGCGGGTGGCGCGGCGCAATCTGCTGGGCCTGTGCAGCGGCCTCGGCCGTGATGCACGCAAGCCGGCGTTGACCGAGTGGCTGCACGAGCGCCTGCAGCAGTTGTCCGGCAAGCCGCTGGATGCACCGCTTACCTTCGCCGACCTGCACGATGCACCGCGCTATGCCGGCGAGCCGGACAGCCCGCATGCGATCAGCCTGCAGATGATCACCACCTGCGTGTCGCACAACGAGCCGCGTACGCTGCCGCTGGGTGGCGCGCAGTTCTGGTTCCTGCGCGAGGAGTTCGAGCAGCTGTTCCCGTCCAGCGTGGTGCAGTGGCTGGTGGATCAAGCTGGCCCGCCGTTGGAGGTGGAGGGGCGACGGTACTACCACCTGCCGCAGGGCCCGAAGCTGCCGGTGCTGGTGGCCACGCGCATGAGCCTGAGCTTCCCGTTGCTGATCAGCGCGGTGCCGCTGCATGAGCCCTCGCGGCGCGAGCGTCGCTGCGAACCCACCGCGCCTGCCGCCGACCAGGAGCACAACGTGGCCGACAGCATGGAAGGGCTGACCAGTGCCGGGCAGACCTGTGGCCCGGTGATCACCGCCTTCCGCATCTGCTGGTTCTCCGATGGCGGCATCAGCAGCAACTTCCCGATCCATCTGTTCGATGCCGCCTTGCCGCGCTGGCCGACCTTCGCCATCAACCTGGTCTACCCGCAGCACGCTGAAGAGGTGGGCCACGGCAGCAGCGGCCGCCAGTCGCTGGAACACGCGGTGTTCCTGCCCACCGAAAACCGTCATGGCTGGCAGCGCACCTATCAGTCGATCGCCACGCCGTTGGCGGCCGCGGAACTGGGGCGTTTCCTGTTCGCGGTGGTGGCGACCATGCAGAACTGGCGCGATCTGCTGCAGGCGCGCGCGCCGGGTTACCGCGACCGCATCGTGCACGTCAGCCTGCAGGGCGACGAAGGCGGCATGAACCTGGACATGCCGCAGGAGGTGCTGACCCGCATCGCCGACAAGGGCAGCCTGGCGGGCGCGCGCTTCTGCTCATTCTCGTTCGAGAACCACTACTGGATCCGCTGGCGCAACCTGGCCTCGGCCTACCAGCGCTACACGCTGGAAGTGGCGCGCACCGATGACCCGGCGCAGCAGGTGCTGGCCTACCGCGCGGCGTACGCGATGGTTGCCACTGGCCAGCCGACGCCACCGTCATACAAGCTGGGTTCGGAAGACAAGCGGCTGGCCTCGCAGCAGCTGTGGGGGTTGATGGTCGAACAGGGTCGCAGCTGGGAGGACCTCGGCCCCGACCTCACCGACGGCGCACCGCGCCCGTTGCCGCAGATGAAGGTGACGCCGATCTACTGACCCGGTAGTAGATCCACGCCTTGCGTGGATCCACCGTGTCGACCAAGGTCGACACCTACCAGAGCAATACGTCGTTCCGACAGATGGAAGGAAACTGTCGAAGGCGGGGTGGTGTCGGATTGCGGGGTGTCCGCGGCATGGATGCCGCGGCCAAGCCCCCAGGGACGGGTTCACGGCGTCCCCGCAATCCGACACCGCCCCGCCATCCCACGGAACGCCAGCTTTTGCTGTTGCTGTTGCTTCGGCTTCGGCTTCGGCAGGTGCAGGGCGCAGCCCTGCCGAACCAACCCTACCGCCCCGGCAATTGCGCGAACGCGCGCTGCATGCAGTCCTCGCGCGGGCACACCCGGCAGCCCGGGCCAATCGACACCGAATTGCCCGGGCTCTGCACATCCAGCCCCAGCGAATACACCAGCCGCTCGGCATGCTGCAGGTCGCAGCCCAGCGCCACCGCGAAGGTCTTGCGCGGCTGGCCATGCCCCACCGGCCCGCTGCTGACCTGCCGTGCCAGCCAGAAATGGCGGCGCCCATCGGGCATGCGCGCCGTCTGCGTAAGGATGCGCCCGGGCTGGTTGAACGCCTCGTAGACGATCCACAGCGGGCACGACCCACCCACCTGCGAGAAATGGAAATCGGTGGCCGAATGGCGCTTGGACACATTGCCCGCACGGTCCACGCGGATGAAGAAGAACGGCAGCCCCGGCGCACTGCGCCGTGCCAGTGTGCTCAGCCGATGGCACACCGCCTCGAAGCCGACGCCGAACTGATGCGCCAGCAGTTCGATGTCGTAGCTGCTGGCCTCGGCCGCACGCAGGAAGCGCATGTACGGCATGACCAGCGCGCCGGCGAAATAGTTCGACAGGCCGATGCGCGCCTGCGCGATGCGTGCCTCATCGGTGAAGCCGGCACGCGCCACCACCGCATCGATCTGCGGCAGGTAGCCGTGCAGGGCCAGTTCGGCGGCCATCTGGAACGCCTGCTGGCCCGGTTCCAGGTAATCGGGCAGCCACAGCCGCCGTGCACCGGCATCGAACTGGCGCTTCTCGCGCCCGGCCTGCAGCGCCGCCACTTCCACCAGCACGCCATGGCGGTCGGCCAGCAGCTGGCGCAGGCGTGGTGCCACATGCCCGGGCGACAGCCCCCACTCGGCGAACAGGCGCTCGGCCAGTTCGTCCAGCTCGGGGATGTGGTTGTGCATGCGGTTGAAGAACTCGCGCACCTGGTCACCGGCGGGCAGGGTGCTGCCGGCACCCGGCTCGCCCAGCTGGAATTCCAGGGCGGCGGCATGTTCGCGCAGCGCCAGGTGGCGCCGATGCAGGTCCAGCAGGGCGCGGCTGACCTGCGGCAGGTTGCCGGCCAAGGCGCGCAGCTCGGTCGCGCTCACCTCCGCCAGGCCCAGGTCGCGCAGGGTCTCGCCCAGTGCCTCCTGCAGTGCGGCGGGCTCATCTTCGTCGAACAGCGAGGAAACGTCGCCCAACACCTCACCCAGCTTCTTCTGCACCGCCGGCGTCAACGGGCGCTTGTTACGCTCGATCTGGTTCAGGTAGCTGGCCGACAGTCCCAGCGCACGTGCCAGGTCGGCCTGGCTGTAGCCGCGCTGTTCGCGCAGCCGCAGCAGGCGCAGGCCAAGTTGACGCTGGGTGGCTGAATAATTCACAGAATTAACATGAATCGTCTGGCGTGTTGGCCAGATTAAGCGGATTCAGCCCGGAAATCGAGGTGGGTGCTGTGAATAATGCCAAGCATCTTTCGAGCCCGTGGGATTGTCGTCATGACTGTTGCAGCGCCCCGTATCCGCATGCTGATCGATGGCCAGTTCATCGAATCGGCCACCTCCCACTGGCAGGACGTGATCAATCCGGCCACCCAGGACGTGCTGGCCAAGGTGCCGTTCGCCACCACCGGCGAAGTGGACGCCGCCGTCGCCGCCGCCAAGGAAGCCTTCAAGACCTGGCGCAAGACCCCGATCGGCACCCGTGCACGCATCTTCCTGAAGTACCAGCAGCTGATCCGCGAGCACATGAGCGAGCTGGCCCACATCCTCACCGCCGAACAGGGCAAGACCCTGCCGGACGCCGAAGGCGATGTGTTCCGCGGCCTGGAAGTGGTCGAGCACGCCGCCGCCATCGGCAACCTGCAGCTGGGCGAGCTGGCCAACAACGTGGCCAATGGCGTGGATACCTACACGATCATGCAGCCGCTGGGCGTGTGCGCCGGCATCACCCCGTTCAACTTCCCGGCGATGATCCCGCTGTGGATGTTCCCGATGGCCATCGCCACCGGCAACACCTTCATTCTCAAGCCGTCCGAGCAGGACCCGATGGTCACCATGCGCCTGGTCGAACTGGCGCTGGAAGCCGGCATTCCGAAGGGTGTGCTGAACGTCGTCCACGGTGGCGAGGAAGTGGTCAACGCGATCTGCGACCACCCGGACATCAAGGCGGTTTCGTTCGTGGGTTCCACCCGCGTCGGCACCCACGTCTACAACCGCGCCTCGCTGGCCGGCAAGCGCGTGCAGTGCATGATGGGCGCCAAGAACCACGCTGTGGTGCTGCCGGACGCCAACAAGGAACAGACCCTCAATGCGATGGTCGGTGCCGCCTTCGGTGCCGCTGGCCAGCGCTGCATGGCCGCCTCCACGCTGGTGCTGGTCGGTGAAGCGCGCAATTGGGTGCAGGACCTGGTGGCCAAGGCCAAGACCCTGAAGGTCAGCGCCGGCACCGTGGCCGGCACCGATGTCGGCCCGGTCATTTCCTGCAGCGCCCGCGAGCGCGTGGAAGGCCTGATCGCCTCGGGCGTGGAGCAGGGCGCCAAGCTGGTGCTCGATGGCCGCAAGCCGCAGGTGGATGGCTTCGAGAAGGGCAACTTCGTCGGCCCGACCATCTTTGCCGGTGTCACCCCCGACATGCGCATCTACCAGGAAGAAATCTTCGGGCCGGTGCTGGTCATCCTCGAAGCGGAAACGCTGGAAGACGCCATCGCGATGGTCAACAGCAACCCCAACGGCAACGGCACCGCACTGTTCACCCAGTCCGGCGCCGCCGCGCGCAAGTTCCAGGAAGACATCGACGTCGGCCAGGTCGGCATCAACGTGCCGATCCCGGTGCCGGTGCCGTTGTTCTCGTTCACCGGTTCGCGCGCGTCCAAGCTGGGCGACCTGGGCCCGTACGGCAAGCAGGTGGTGCTGTTCTACACCCAGACCAAGACGGTCACCGCGCGCTGGTTCGATGACGAAACGCTGAGCCACGGCGTCAACACCACGATCAGCCTGAAGTAACGGCAGGAGCAGCCATGAGCCACTCGATGACGACGGAACTGGAAGAAGCGCAGCAGGCGTACCGCGAGGCTGCGCGCGACTTCGCGCAGGCCGAACTGGCGCCACACGCCGCGCGATGGGATGCGGAGGGCATCTTTCCGCGCGAGGCGATCGCCAAGGCCGGTGAACTGGGCTTCTGCGGTCTGTACATGGACCCGGAAGTGGGCGGCAGCGGCCTGAGCCGACTGGACGCCGCCGTCGTCATCGAGGAGCTCGCCAACGTCGATCCGTCGACCGCGGCCTACATCAGCATCCACAACATGGCCTCGTGGATGGTGTCCACGTGGGGCCAGCCGGCACTCCGCGATGCGTGGGGCACCGACCTGTCTTCGGGCAACAAGCTGGCCTCGTACTGCCTGACCGAGCCGGGCGCCGGTTCCGATGCGGCCTCGCTGAAGACCACCGCCGTGCGCGATGGCGACTTCTACGTGCTGAACGGCGCCAAGGCCTTCATCTCCGGCGCCGGTGCCACCGAACTGCTGGTGGTGATGGCGCGTACCGGCGGTGCCGGTGCAGGTGGCGTCAGCGCCATTGCAGTGCCGTCGAACCTGCCGGGCATCAGCTTCGGACGCAAGGAAGAGAAGATGGGCTGGAACAGCCAGCCCACCCGTGGCATCACCTTCGAAAACGTTCGCGTGCCGGTCAGCCACCTTCTGGGAGAGGAAGGCGGCGGCTTCAAGCTGGCGATGAAGGGGCTCGATGGCGGCCGCATCAACATCGCTGCCTGCTCGCTGGGTGCCGCGCAGGGTGCGCTGGATGCCGCACGCCGCTACATGGGCGAGCGCCGCCAGTTCGGCAAGGCGCTGGCCGAGTTCCAGGCACTGCAGTTCAAGCTGGCCGACATGGTCACGCAGCTGGTGGCCGCGCGGCAGATGGTGCATACCGCTGCACGCAAGCTCGATGCCGGTGCCACCGATGCCAACGTGTGGTGCGCGATGGCCAAGCGTTTCGCCACCGATGCCGGCTTCAACATCTGCAACGAAGCCCTGCAGATCCACGGTGGCTACGGCTACATCCGCGAATATCCGATCGAGCGCCTGCTGCGCGACAGCCGCGTGCACCAGATCCTGGAAGGCACCAACGAGATCATGCGGGTGATCGTTGCCCGTCACCTGCTCAACACCGAAGAGGAACTGCGATGAAGGATTGGCGTACCCAGGAGCACGTGGGCCTGAAGGTCGAGGCCGACGGCCACACCGCCGTGGTCACCCTGCACAACCCGCCCGCGCATACCTGGACCGTGCGCAGCCTGTCGGCGCTGCGCGATCTGGTCGGCGCACTCAACGCAGACCGCGAGATCTACGCGCTGGTGATCACCGGTGATGGCGAGAAGTTCTTCTCCGCCGGTGCCGACCTCAACCAGTTCGCTTCAGGCGACAAGGCCGCCGCACGCGAGGCCGCGCGCCGCTTCGGCGAAGCCTTCGAAGCGCTGTCCGCGTTCCGTGGCGTGTCGATCGCCGCGATCAACGGCTACGCCATGGGCGGTGGCCTGGAATGTGCGCTGGCCTGCGACCTGCGCATCATCGAAGACCATGCCCAGGTCGCGCTGCCGGAGGCCACCGTCGGCCTGCTGCCGTGCGCCGGTGGCACCCAGAACCTGCCGCGCCTGGTGGGCGAGGGCTGGGCCAAGCGCATGATCCTGCTGGGTGAGCGCATCAACGCCGAGACCGCGCTGCGGATTGGCCTGGCCGAAGAAAAGGTCGGCAAGGGTGAATCCAAGGCGTTGGCTCTGGAATGGGCGAAGAAGGCCGGCAAGCAGAGCCCGACCAGCATCGCCGCCTGCAAGACCCTGGTGCAGTCCACCCGCACCGGCACCCATGCCTCGGCACTGGTGGCCGAGCGCGAGGCCTTCGTCGATCTGTTCGACACCGCTGACCAGGTCGAGGGCGTAACCGCCTTCCTGGAAAAGCGCGCCGCGCAGTGGAAGAACGCATGAGCACCGACACCGCTGCCGACGACGCACCGGTGCTGTTCGAAGAGCGCGTGGCCGGCAACGGCGCGCGCATCGGCATCGCCACGCTCAACGCGCCGCGTACGCTCAACGGATTCTCGCTGCCGATGGCGCACCTGCTGCTGAAGCAGTTGAATGCCTGGGCCGACGACGACGGCATCGCCATGGTGGTGCTGCAGGGCGCCGGCGAAAAGGCGTTCTGCGCCGGCGGCGACCTGCACAGCCTGTACAAGGCCATGGTCGCCTTCCGTGAGGCTGGCCGCAGCGACATCCGCGAGAACGACTACGCCGCTGAGTTCTTCGACGTTGAATACCGCGTCGATTACCTCATTCACACCTACGCCAAGCCGATCCTGTGCTGGGGTCATGGCATCGTGATGGGCGGCGGCATCGGCCTGATGTCCGGCGCCAGCCACCGCGTGGTCAGCGAGCGCTCCAAGTTGGCCTTCCCGGAAATCACTGTTGGCCTGTTCCCCGATGTCGGTGGCAGCTGGCTGCTGCCGCGGGTACCGGGCAAGGGCGGCCTGTTCCTGGCCCTGACCGGCGCACTGCTCAACCCGGGCGATGCCATCTACGCCGGCTTGGCCGACGTGCACGTGGCCGAAGAGCGCCGCAGTGCAGTGTTCGATGCGCTGCTGCAGGTGGCCTGGTCGGGTGATGCCGAACACAACCACGAACGTCTCAGCCATCTGTTGCAGTCGCACGCCAGCGATGCAGCCACCGGCCCGCTGCTGGCCAATGCCGCGCAGGTCGATGTGCTGTGCGAGGGCGATGACCTGCCCGCGATCATCAACCGCATCAGCATGCTGCAGACCGACGATGCGTGGCTGCAGGCGGCACAGAAGACCCTCGCTGCTGGTGCGCCGGGTTCGGCGCGGCTGGCCTTTGAACTGCAGCGCCGCAGCGCCGGCCAGGACCTGGCCAGCGTCTACCGGCTGGAGTACATCACCGCGCTGCACTGCGCCGCCCACGGCGATTTCGCCGAAGGCATCCGCGCGCTGCTGATCGACAAGGACCGCAATCCGCAATGGAACCCGGCCACGCTGGCCGAGGCCAGCGGCGCGTGGGCCGACACCTTCTTCGCTTCCCCCTGGGCCGATGCCGCGCATCCGCTGGCCGACCTGGGCACTCCCCTTGTTGAAAGGAGCCTTGCATGAGCCGCATTGCATTCATCGGGTTGGGCAACATGGGTGGCCCGATGGCCGCCAATCTGGTCAAGAACGGCCATACCGTGCGCGTGTTCGATCTGGTCCCGGCCGCGGTGCAGGCCACCGTCGATGCCGGCGCCAGCGCGGCGGCATCGGCGCGCGAAACCCTGGCCGATGCTGAGGTGGTGATCTCGATGCTGCCGGCCAGCCGTCACGTCGAAGGCGTGTACCTGGGCGACGACGGCATCCTCGCCGCGATCCCGGAGGGCGCACTGGTCATCGACTGCAGCACGATCGCACCGGCCAGCGCCCGCAAGGTTTCTGAAGCCGCCGCCGCGCGTGGCCTGCAGATGCTCGACGCACCGGTGTCCGGCGGTACCGCCGGTGCCCAGGCCGGCACCCTGACCTTCATCGTCGGTGGCGAAGAGGACGCGCTGGAACGCGCGCGCCCGGTGCTGCAGGCGATGGGCAAGAACATCTTCCACGTGGGCGCCAGTGGTGCCGGCCAGGTGGCCAAGCTGTGCAACAACATGGCGCTGGGCGTGATCATGGCCGTCACCGGTGAAGCCATCGCCCTGGGCGTGGCGCACGGGCTGGACCCGAAGGTGCTGTCGCAGATGATGGCAGTCAGCACCGGCCGCAGCTGGGCCACCGAAGTGTGCAACCCGTGGCCGGGCGTGCTGGAGAATGCGCCGGCCTCGCGCGGTTACAGCGGCGGCTTCGGCAGCGACCTGATGCTGAAGGACATGGGCCTGGCGGTGGAAGCGGCGATGAGTGTCGGCGCCTCGATCCCGCTGGGCGAAGTGGCCCGCAACCTGTACTCGATGAACCACCAGGCCGGCCGCGGCAAGCTGGATTTCTCCAGCGTCGTGCAGCTCATCACCAGCGACCGGTAACCGGTCGCTGGTCCGCGCATTCCACCTTATCCCCGCGCCGTTGGCGCACCCCCTTGAACAACAAGGGGGCTCTCCTCCAGAAGGATGGATGCGCGCCGTAGCGAATGCGTCCCCGGCCGCGCGCCGGGGCCCACCCGAGGTGGGATGGGCGGATGCCCGGTTTCGACCGGCATCCGCCCATTTTTTTGCCTTTCATGTTGGTAGTGCCGGCCGCTGGCCGGCAGCACCGCATCAGGCAACGATCAGCGTCACGTCGATGTTGCCGCGGGTGGCGTTGGAATACGGGCACACGATGTGCGCCTTCTGCACCAGCTCTTCCACCTGCTCGCGCGGTACGCCCGGCACGTTGATGGTCAGCTCGGCTTCGATGCCGAAGCCGGTCGGGATCTGGCCGATGCCGACCTTGCCGGTCACGGTGGTGTCGGCCGGCAGCGCGACCTTGGCCTGGCCGGCCACGAACTTCAGTGCGCCCAGGAAGCAGGCCGAGTAGCCAGCCGCGAACAGCTGTTCCGGGTTGGTGCCCGGACCGCCGGCGCCGCCCAGCTCGCGCGGGGTCGACAGCTGGATGTCCAGCACGTTGTCGGAGGAGACGGAACGGCCTTCACGGCCGCCGGTGGAGGTGGCCTGGGCGGTGTACAGAACCTTTTCGATGGACATCGTGATGCTCCTGGTCGGTGGGTGGGTGTTGCGTTGGAGCCTACTTTGCCCGGTTTTCGCGTACGTTGGGTTGCAATGCGTACGAAAAACTTGATCGATCGTCCTGTGGGCCTAGATCGTCCACTCGCGGTCGGTGGTGAACATGATCGTCAACCAGCGGTCCGGCGAAGCCTCGCCGAGCGCATCGCCGATCTCATCACGCAGCTGGTCCCATTCCACCAGCGGCCGCGGCGGGTCGTCCTCGCGCACCACGAAGAACAGCTCGATCTGCTCGCCTCGCCCCACCTGGGCCACGTAGCTGCGGTGCTCGACGAAGCCGTGCTTGGCGACGATGTCGCGCGCCACCGCATCCACGTGCGCCTGCAGCTCCGGCGGGGTGACCAGCAGGATGCCGGCCAGCGCGCGGCGCACGGTACCGAGCGGGGCGATCATCACCAGCACGCAGACGAAGGCGAGGATGGCGGGGTCGATGTATGGGCCGACCCAGGCCAGCGAGGTGCCCTGCACCAGCACACCGCCGAGGAAGGCCAGCAGATAGCAGGCCGACATGCTGGCTGCGATCACCCAGTTCTTCGCGTCCAGCGCAATGAACTCCGAGCCGATGCGGCGGTTGGCGCGCAGGATGAACCAGGCCAACGCGCCTTCGCCCACGATCGACAGCCCGGCGAAGGCAATGGCCGGGCCCAGCGCAATGTGGCGGCCCCCGGACATCAGTGCATCCACCGCATTGACCAGGGCATACAGTGCCGCACCGATCATCAGCGTGCCGCTGACCCCCAGCACGATCGGCTCCAGGTGCCAGAAGCCCATGGTGAAGCGCTGGTTGAGCCGCGATTGCAGCGCGTCGGTCTGGGTGGACAGCGCGATCAGCCGTGCCACCAGCAGCGACAGCCAGGTCATCACCACGTCGATCAGGCCGTAGATGCCGTCGAAGATGATCAATGACGAATTGGCCAGCAGGCCGAACACCACCGCCGCCGCGGCCAGCAGCAGCGAAGCGGCGATCGACAGGCGCAGCACGCCTTGTTCGGTGGCGGGGTCGAAGAACTGCGGGCGATCAGTAGCCATGCCCCGATTGTAGAGCGGCGCCATGCCCCGCGGCCTTTCGCGGCCGGTCGCGCTACCTTCGTGCGGCCGCTTCCCGTAGACTGCGCCCCTCCCACGTACCGACGCCCGCCTGCAGTGATCACGCCACCCTGACCCTTGCCGCACATCGGCAGCCGGCCCGCCCGGCTCAGGAACCCGTGTCTTTCCACTGCAGTGCCACGTGGCCCCACGCCCGTGCGCGCGGAGTTTTCCCATGCAAACGTCCTATCCCCTGCGCCAGCAATGGCTCGGCAACCTCCGTGGCGACCTGCTGTCCGGCATCGTCGTCGCCCTGGCCCTGATTCCCGAGGCCATCGCCTTCTCGCTCATCGCCGGCGTCGACCCCAAGGTCGGCCTGTATGCCGCGTTCTCGATTGCCGTCATCACCGCCATCGCGGGTGGCCGCCCCGGCATGATTTCCGCCGCTACCGGTGCAATGGCGCTGGTGATGGTCGACCTGGTCAAGGATCACGGCCTGCAGTACCTGTTCGCCGCCAGCATCCTGGCCGGCCTGCTGCAGGTGCTGGCCGGCGTGTTCAAGCTCGGCTCGCTGATGCGCTTCGTCTCGCGCTCGGTCATCACCGGCTTCGTCAACGCGCTGGCGATCCTGATCTTCCTCGCGCAGATGCCGGAACTGATTGGCCGCGGCCCTACGGTCTACGTGCTGTGCGCCGCCGCGCTGGCGATCATCTACCTGCTGCCGCGTATCACCCGCGCCGTACCCTCGCCGCTGGTCGCGATCGTGGTGCTCACCGCCGTGGTGATCGGCTTCGGCATCGACGTGCGCAGCGTCGGCGACATGGGCCAGCTGCCAGACAGCCTTCCACACTTCCTCATTCCCGATGTGCCGCTCACCTGGGAAACGCTGCGCATCCTGTTGCCGGTGTCGGCCACGCTGGCCGTGGTCGGCCTGCTCGAATCGATGATGACCCTGCAGATTGTCGAGGACATCACCGAGACGCCCAGCGAACGCAACCGCGAATGCGTCGGCCAGGGCGTGGCGAACACGGTCACCGGCTTCCTCGGCGGCATGGCTGGCTGCGCGATGATCGGCCAGTCGATCATCAACGTGACCTCCGGTGGCCGTGGCCGCCTGTCCTGCCTGGTGGCGGGCGTGCTGCTGCTGGCATTGGTGGTGTACGGCGGCGACCTGGTGGGGCAGATCCCGATGGCTGCGCTGGTGGCGGTGATGATCATGGTCAGCATCGGCACCTTCAGCTGGCGCTCGCTGCGCGACCTGCGCACGCATCCGCGCAGCTCGTCTGCGGTGATGCTGCTGACCGTGGTGGTCACCGTGGCCACCCACGATCTGGCCAAGGGCGTGCTCAGTGGCGTGCTGTTGTCGGCGCTGTTCTTTGCGCGCAAGGTGGGCCGTATGCTGGATGTGCAGCGCGACGATGCTGGTGACACACAGGTCTACCGCGTGCGTGGGCAGGTGTTCTTTGCCTCGGCGGGGCAGCTGGGTGCGGCGTTCGATTACCAGCACGTGGCGCCGAAGGTGCAGATTGACCTGCGCGATGCCCACCTGTGGGATCTGACTGCTGTGGCCGCGCTGGAGCGGGCGCAGGAAAAGCTGGCCGCGCATGGTGCGGAGGTGACGGTGGTGGGGCTCAATGCGGCCAGCCAGACCCTCATCGAACAGGTGGGTGGCAAAGGCGCTGCTGGCAGCGCACATTGACGCTATAGGCTGCGACTGCATCACTGCGACTTCATGGCTGCTGTTGCGGTTGCTGCATTTGTGGCCTGTGAACCCTGCCCAGGGTGGAAGAATCGCCGTGATCGTGCTCCGTTGTGATCCTCACGACGGAGTACTTCTTCCGGAATGGATACGCTGTTCAACAACGCCACCACGCTGCTGACCTATCTGCTGCCGGGCTTCCTGGCAGCCTGGGTGTTCTACGGGCTGACTTCACACCCCAAGCCACCGCAGTTCGAAAGGACCGTGGAAGCGCTGGTGTTCACCTTCGCGGTCCAGGCGCTGGTCACGTTCACGGAAGTGGTGCTGCTACTGGCCGGGCGCTGCTTTGTGCTGGGAACCTGGACGGAGTCCAGCAGCTTGCTCTGGGGTTTATTCCTCGCAGTACTGCTGGGAGCGGGACTGGCCCTCGCTGCGAACAAGGATTCCCTCCACAGGGTTCTCCGTCGTGCAGGCTTCACCACGAGGACATCCCACCCGAGCGAGTGGTACTGCGTACTGGGTACGCGTCCTGCCTTCGTTGTGCTGCAGCTGAAGGATGGCCGTCGACTGACCGGCTACCCCAAGGAGTGGCCGATCAGTCCGGCGGCAGGGCAGTTCTACATGCAGATGCCGGCCTGGATTGTGGACAGGGATCCATCAGATGCAGGCGCTGATCCGGAAGCAGGGCCTGCAATGGTCGAGCTCCCACAGCTGGATGGCATACTGATTCACGCAACCGACGTGCAATGGGTCGAGATTCTCCAGGAGACAGACAATGGCTAAGTTGAGGAAGGGTTCCAACCCACCACTGGACCAGCTGGTCGTATCCATGGAGAACGCAAACCCCAAGCTCCCCGCGGGCAGGAAGCGCCCGCCGCCGCCGCCCAGCCCGCCCCGGCCGCCAGCGGGAACCGGGCCCAACCGGCGCTCACCGCGCGGCTGACCGGGCGCATTCAGCCGGGCGGTGTAAACTATTGATCTCACTGGCAATGCCAGTCTCCACGATCAACGCCCCGATGACGTCCGCCACCGCCCGTTACGCCGATTCCCTGCGCCTGTCCGTTGCCCCGATGATGGACTGGACGGACCGCCATTGCCGCGTGTTCCATCGCGTGCTGGCGCCGGGTGCGCGCCTGTACACGGAAATGGTGCACGCCAACGCGGTCATCCACGGCGATCGCGAGCGCCTGCTCGGCTTCGATCGCAGCGAACAGCCGCTGGCGCTGCAGCTGGGTGGCAGTGACCCGGCCCTGCTGGCGCAGGCCGCACGCATCGCTGCCGAGTGGGGCTATGACGAGGTCAACCTCAACTGCGGTTGCCCGTCCGACCGCGTGCAGGCCGGGCGTTTTGGTGCCTGCCTGATGCGCGAGCCGGTGCTGGTGGCCGAGTGTGTGGCGGCCATGGTCGATGCGGTCGACATCCCGGTAACGGTGAAATGCCGCCTGGGCGTGGACGAGGACAACGACTACGACGTGTTTGCCAGCTTCGTCGACCGCCAGGTTGCCGCCGGTGCGGCGATGGTGGTGGTGCATGCGCGCAACGCGTGGCTGAAGGGCCTGTCGCCGAAGGAGAACCGCGAGGTTCCGCCGCTGAAGTACGACTGGGCCTACCGCCTGAAGCAGGAGCGCCCGGCACTGCCGGTGGTGATCAACGGTGGCCTGGCCAGCATCGAGGCGGTACAGGCGCAGGCCGCGCACGTCGATGGCGTGATGCTGGGCCGCGCGGCCTACCACGACCCCTACCTGCTGCATCAGCTGGAGGCGCTGCACACCGGCGCCCCGCTGCAGGCCCGTGGTGACCTGCTGCGCGCGATGCGCCCCTACATCGAGGCGCGGCTGGGCGAAGGCCTGGCGCTGAAGCACATTACCCGCCACCTGCTCGGCCTGTTCCACGGCCAGCCCGGTGGTCGCGCATTCCGCCAGGTGCTGAGCGAGGGCGCACATCGCCCGGGCGCCGGCTGGAGCCTGATCGAACAGGCCCTGGCGGTCACCGAACGCGAAGCTGATCGGGCCGCAGCGTGACCGCAGTCACATTCCTGACTTGACAAGGGACGTCGATTCGTCCCGAATGTTCACTTAGCTGAACAACGCGGGCGCAGGGCCGGAAAAGTTCAGACCGGATTCACCGCTGTAAACCAAGAATTTGCAAAAGATTTGTAAAACGCTGGGTTTCGAACCCGGCGCCGGATTTACGACTTTTGAACGAATCGCCGTGCTCGGCTAGGATCGCATCGATGTCTTCCGTTCCCTTCCATCGCCGCATTGCCCTGGCCACCTGCGTGGTCCTGTCGGCTGTGCCGCTGTCTTCGGCGCTGGCGCAACAGCCGCCGCGTGGCGAGCAGGCGCGGGCGGAGATGATGGAGCGGGGCGAGCGTGGCAACCGTGGCGACGAGCGGTCGCTGTCCGATGCCGTGCGCCGCGTGCAGCGCACCACCGGCGGCCACATCCTCGGCGCCGAGCGCGTGCCGTTCGATGGTCGTGATATCAACCGGGTGAAGTACATGGACGATCGGGGCCGGGTCCGCTACATGGACGACCCCGCCCCGTCGCGTTCACAGCCGCGCACGCCGCGGTCGGATATGTCATCACTACGCGGCGATAACCCCTGAACAGGGATAGTTGTCGCTATCAACCCGTACCCCACAGGCCTCCGGGCCACACCCAGGACACTAGGGAGAGTTCATGCGTATCCTTCTGGTCGAAGACGAAGCCCCGCTGCGTGAGACCCTGGCAGCCCGGCTCAAGCGCGAAGGCTTTGCCGTCGATGCTGCGCAGGACGGCGAGGAAGGCCTCTACATGGGGCGCGAAGTTCCGTTCGATGTCGGCATCATCGACCTTGGCCTGCCCAAGATGTCGGGCATGGAGCTGATCAAGGCCCTGCGTGACGAAGGCAAGAAGTTCCCGGTGCTGATCCTGACCGCGCGTTCGAGCTGGCAGGACAAGGTCGAGGGCCTGAAGCAGGGCGCCGACGACTACCTGGTCAAGCCGTTCCACGTCGAAGAGCTGCTGGCCCGCGTCAACGCGCTGCTGCGCCGCGCCGCTGGCTGGAGCAAGCCGACGCTGGAATGCGGCCCGGTTGCCCTGGACCTGGCTGCGCAGACCGTCAGCGTGGCCGGCAGCAATGTCGACCTCACCAGCTACGAGTACAAGGTGCTGGAGTACCTGATGATGCACGCCGGTGAACTGGTCTCCAAGGCCGACCTCACCGAGCACATCTACCAGCAGGACTTCGACCGCGACTCGAACGTGCTGGAGGTCTTCATCGGCCGCCTGCGCAAGAAGCTGGACCCGGATGGCGAACTGAAGCCGATCGAGACCGTGCGCGGCCGCGGCTACCGTTTCGCGATTCCGCGCAACGAGGGCTGAGCCGGCTCACCCTGGCGATAGCACGATGTCCGGCCGTCTGTGGTTCTTCCGACGCTGGCGGCCGCGCTCCCTGCAGGCGCGCCAGATGTTCGCCGCGTCCGTGGGCCTGGTCGCGTTCCTGGCGCTGGCCGGTTACGCGCTCGACGCCGCCTTCGCCGATACGGCGAAGGCGAACCTGCGTGAGCGCCTGAAGAACTACGCCACCGCCTACGCGGCCGGCATCGACTTCACCCGTGACCGCTCGCTGTACATCCGCGAGCAGCCGCCGGATTCGCGCTTCGACGTGCCGGGCAGTGGCCTGTACCTGCAGGTGGTGATGCCGCACGGCAAGGGCAATTCGATGTCCGCCGAAGGTCCGATGCTGCCCACCGCGGGCGGTGGCCTGCTGGCGCCGCGCCAGGAAGTGTTTGAAGGCCCACTGCCGATGATCCAGATCGACGGCAGCCAGGGCTCGGTGTACCGCTATGGCCTGGGCCTGGTGTGGGACGCAGACGCCGACCCTGCCACCGAGTTTCCGTACACCATCTACGTGATGGAAGACTCGCGCGCGCTGGGTGCGCAGCTGCGCGTGTTCCGCAGCCGGGTCTGGTTCTACCTGGGCGGCATCGGCCTGATCCTGCTGCTGCTGCAGACCGTCATCCTGCAGTGGAGCCTGCGCCCACTGCGCCGCGTGATCACCGAGCTGACCAAGGTGCAGCGCGGCGAGACCGAGCGCATGAGCGAGCGCCACCCGCGTGAGCTGGAACCGCTGACCGACAGCATCAACGCCTTCATTGAAAGCGAGCGCGAGAACCTGGAGCGCCAGCGCAACACCCTGGCCGACCTGGCGCACAGCCTGAAGACGCCCATCGCCGTGCTGCGCACGCAGATGGACAGCGGCGCCGGGGACGGCGCCCTGCGCGAGGAGCTGGACGTGCAGCTGCAGCGCATGAACAACCTGGTCTCGTACCAGCTGGCACGTGCTGCGTCGTCGGGCCACAAGCTGTTCTCCGCACCGCTGCCGATTGAATCCAACGCCGAGGAAATCGTGCGTGGCCTGGAGAAGGTCTACGCCTCCAAGGGTGTGCTGTGCGAATTCGACATCGACCCGGCCGCGCGCTTCCATGGCGAACCGGGCGACCTGCAGGAACTGCTCGGCAACCTGCTGGAAAACGCCTTCAAGTGGGCCAACCGCCGCGTGCTGCTGACCGCGCAGCCGCTGCCGGCACCGAACGCGCGCCGTGCCGGCCTGCTGCTGGCGGTGGACGACGATGGCCCTGGCATTGCCCCGGACGACATCGGCAAGGTGCTGCAGCGTGGCGTGCGTGGCGACGAGCGCGTGCAGGGCCACGGCATCGGCCTGTCGATCGTGCAGGACCTGATCAAGGATTACCGCGGCGAACTGACTGTGGGCCGCTCCGAGGAACTGGGCGGCGCTCGTTTCGAAGTGCGCCTGCCGCCGGGGCCGTAGCCTTGTGGAGAGTCGAGCCATGCTCGACTGCTCCGCAAAATGCAGCCGAGCATGGCTCGGCTCTACATAAGCTGCGGTAGTGAATCAGCCGACCATCGTCGGCGGCTCGCCATAGAACCGCCGCAGCTGCGCGGCCACCTCCGGCAATGCCTGCTGCAGCAGATCCGGCGCCGAGAAGTGATACTCGCTCGCTACCGCGAAGAACTCTTCCGGCGCTTCGGCCGCGTACGGATCGATCAGCGTTTCCACACCCGCGTCCACCTGCGCACAGAAGGCATCGTAAGCCTGCTGGAACGTAGCCGCCCACTCGCGCTGCCATTGCCGCGGCAGCGGCGGCGTGCCGTCCATCGCGCCATCCAGCGCATCCAGCTTGTGCACCATCTCGTGCACCGCCACGCAGTAGCCCTCGTGCGGCGCCGACAGGTCGGCCTGCACATCGGCCCAGGACAGGATCAGCGGACCGCTGTCCCACGATTCGCCGATCAGTTCGTCATCCCACTCGTGCAGTACGCCGGCCGCATCCATGTGGCTGCGGTGCACGCGGAACGCGTCGGGGTAGACGATCAGCTGCGACCAGCCTTCCAGTCCCACTTCGCCGAACTCGATCAGCGGCAGGCAGCACAGCGCGGCCAGCAGCACGCCATCGCCGGCCTGCAGCTGCAGATCGCCGACAGGGGTGATGGTCTTCTCGTGCAGGAAGCGCGTGGCCAGCAGGCGCAGTCGCCCACGACGCCCGTCATCCAGGCCGTGCAGCCACGCCGCGCGTTGGCAGGCGTCTTCCCAAAGTGCATCGTCAATCGGCCGCGGTGCAGGCCGCAGCCACTGCAGCAACGACTTGATCAGCGGAACATTCCCGGCAGGTAGCTGTGCCACTTCGGCGCGCGGATGCGCGGCAGCATGTCGTCGTCGCTGCCACCGCCGCCGGTGGTGGTGCTGGCAGCCGGGCGTACCGGTGCCGCCTTGGTGCTGGCAGCCGATGCGCTGGCGGTGGGCGCGCGCTGCGAGGCGGCATCGCCATTGGAGGACACGCATGCCCCACGGCTGTCGTCCAGCGCTGCTGTCGCAGACGCCGCGAAGGGCATCGTCAGCAGGATCAGGCAATGGGCATAACGGCGCATTGACGACATCCACGTTAAGGGAAGGTGAGTTCCCGATTCTAGCCCGAACCCGGCACCCGGTTGGAAGCCCCTGCGGCCCACCGGTGGCGGGCGTCGCTGGCGGCTTTCCCGCATAATTCCTTTCTGACTTCGTGGAAGCTGCCGTGGACGATCGCCAATTGCTGGCCAAACTCGCTGCCGGTCGCCTGTCCGGCGACGCCCTGGCCCGTGAGCTGGGTCAGACCCGGGCGGCCATTTGGAAGCGTATTCAAGGACTTAGGGCCGCCGGTGTGGACATCGAGGGCCGCGCTGGCGAGGGCTATGGCCTGACCCGCCCGGTCGACCTGCTGGACCCGGCCGCGATCCGCGCCGGCCTGCCCGCCGACGTCCAGGCCCTGCTGCACGACCTGCAGGTGGCCTGGACAGTGGACTCCACCAACGCAGAATTGCTGCGTTGCAGCGCGCCCCTGCGCGGGGTGAGCGTCCTGCTGGCCGAACGCCAGACCGGCGGCCGCGGCCGTCGCGGCCGTACGTGGGCGTCGCCGCTGGCCGCGCATATCTACCTGTCGGTGCTGCGCCTGTTCTCCGGCGGCCTCGGCCGCCTGGCCGGGCTGAGCCTGGTGGCCGGCATCGCCGTGGCCGAAGCGCTGCACGACCTGGGCTACACCCAGGCGCAGCTGAAGTGGCCGAATGACCTGATCGTTGATGGCAAGCGCAAGCTGGTCGGCCTGCTCGCAGAAGGCGGTGGCGAATACGCCGGCCCGGCGCGTGCGGTGATCGGCATCGGCATCAACACGCACATGCCGCCGTCGTTCGCCGAGCAGATCACCCAGCCGTGGGTGGATCTGGACACGCTGGCTGGCAAGCCGGTGGACCGCAATGGGGTCGTTGCGGCCGTGTTGACGCGCCTGCTGCCGGCGCTGGAAGAGTTCGATCGCGAAGGTCTCGCTCCGTTCCTGCCGCGCTACGCCGCGTTCGACATGCTGGCCGGCCGCGACGTACGGGTGGAACTGGAAGGGCAGTGGCAGCATGGCACCGCGCTCGGCCTGGCCGATGACGGCGCCTTGCGCGTGCGCATCGATGGCCGCGAGCGCCTGCTGCACGCCGGCGAAGTCAGCGTGAGGGCGGCATGAGCGATTGGTTGTTCGACCTCGGCAACTCGCGGTTCAAGTTCGCGCCGTTGCAGGGTGACCGTGCCGGTGACGTGCAGGCCTGGGCGCATGGCGCCGAAGGCATGGCCGGGCAGCCGCCGCACAGTCTGCCCAGCGGCACCACCGCGTTCGTGGCCAGCGTGGCCGCACCGTCGCTGACCAGCGCCATGCTGGACCAGCTGCAGCGTCGCTTCGAGCACGTGCACGTGGTGCGCACCAGCGCCGAATGCGCCGGTGTGCGCATTGCCTATGCCAAGCCGGAGAAGTTCGGCGTCGACCGCTTCCTGGCCCTGCTGGCCGCGGCCAAGGCGCAGCGCCCGGTGCTGGTGGTCGGTGTGGGCACCGCACTGACGATTGATCTGCTCGACGCCAATGGCCAGCACCACGGTGGCCGCATTTCCGCATCGCCCACCACCATGCGCGAAGCACTGCACGCCCGTGCCGTACAGCTGCCGGCTACCGGTGGTGACTACAGCGAGTTCGCCAACGATACCGCCGATGCGCTGGCTTCCGGTTGCGATGGTGCGGCGGTGGCACTGATCGAACGCAGCGCACAGCAGGCGCAGACGCTGCTGGGTGTTGCGCCCTCGCTGCTGGTGCATGGTGGCGGCGCACCGGCGCTGACGCCATTGCTGCCCGGCGCCGATTACCACCCCTCGCTGGTGCTGGATGGCCTCGCCCGCTGGGCGGTGCACCAGCCCGCAGGCTAGTATCGGCGCATGCTGACCCGTGCCCTGATCGTCGTACTGGCCATCCTCAATCTTGGCGTCGCCTGCTGGTGGCTGCTGCGCGATGCACCGCAACCGCCTGCGCCGCCGCCGCAACCCGCTGGCGTGGCCGAGCTGCGCTGGGTGCCCGGTGGTGTGGATGCTGCTGCGGCCGCCGAAGCCACCGCTGCCGCCCCGACCGCGCCGTTGACGGAGCGCGAGCCGGCGGCAAAGACAGCGGTGGCTGCGACGCCCGCGCCGGCCGTGCCGGCCAAGCCGGAATCTGCCAAGCCGCAGGCGGCTGAGGCTACGCCGGTTGCTGCCGCTCCCAAGCCGGTAACACCGCCTGCACCAGCCCAGGCGCCGGAAAAGCCCGCAACCCCGCCCGCAGCCGCAGAGCCGCCGCGTTGCGTGGCGCTGGGCCCGTTCGCCGACCGCGCCGCCGCGACCAGTGCACAGGGCAAGGCCGGCAACGTCATCAGCCAGGTGCGCCTGCGCGAACAGCCCGCTGCCAGTGGCAGTGCCCGCTACCGGGTGATGCTGCCGGCCGCCGCCAACCGTGACGACGCGCAGGCCACGGTGAAGCGTATCGTGGCCGCCGGCCTGAGCGACTACTACATCATCAGCCAGGGCGAGGACGCCAACGCCGTGGCGCTGGGCCAGTACCGCAACCGCGAAGGCGCCGAGCGGCGCATGGCAGCGGTGCAGGCCGCCGGCTTCCAGCCGCGCCTGGTCGCCAGCGGCGACGCCGGCCAGTGGTGGCTGGAAGGGCAGCTGGCGGCGGGCGCGCAGCCAGCCCAGGCCCAGCAGCGCAGCGGGGCGGCGCAGAGCCGGTCGCTGGAATGCACGCGGTTGCGCTAGAATCCCCCGGACCGCGGCGCTGCCGCCGGTGATGCACCCATGCCGCTTTAGCTCAGTTGGTAGAGCAACTGTCTTGTAAACAGTAGGTCATCCGTTCGATTCGGATAAGCGGCACCACATGGGAAGCGCCGAAACGCCTTGAAATTAGGGGTTTCAACGAAAAAGGCCAGCGCGGTACGCTGGCTTTCCTGCGTCTGCCGTCCGTCCCTACGCTGACCTCAGGGAAGCAGACCCCTAGGAGGAACTAATGAGCTCGACTGAAGCCCGACAACCTCGCTTCTGATCTGCTGGCATCGGTCCAGCATCAAGTCGCCGGATGAAGCTCCAAGCCGGATGCCTCCGTCCGCCAGCAACGGATAGGTTTCCAGTCGCACGCGATAGGCTTCCTGCGAGGAGTAGCGTACCGCCTGATCGCCGGACGCGAGAGGGGCCCCCGGTAAGTCTTCTTCCGCAATGAGGCCGTTGATCCGAAGTTGCGCGCACAGGCCCGCGTAGTAGGCGCTTCTTTCGTCCTGTCCTCGGGGATTTTTTTCAGCGTGGCCTAAAGCGTGAAAGCTTTCGTGCGCAACCAAGTCAACAAGATTCGCGAAGGTTCTATGTTGATTGCTGTATACAGGTGCCACAAACGCAAGCTGCCTGCCTGTGGCAAAGAGGCCAAGCGATCTTGTTCGTATTGCCCCAGCAGTGCCTTCCGGCACAAGAAGGATTCGGTACCTGTTTGATGCTGCCGGTATCCATGACTCGGATGCCGCAGCCGCAGCATCGACACGTGCGCACACATCTGCGGCATCAAGCGCCAGCCCGTTCGCGATCTGCAGGTTGATCGTCCGCGCGGTGTTCGTGCAGCGGACGAGGGTCGTAGCGCCTACGGCGTTCTTCCCCGGTAGAACAGAAGTCGTATGGAAGTAGCGGAGAGGGCCTAGAGGGACGGAAACAACTTCAGTGTATCCCGCTGAAGCAACCCCATTGGGAAGTGTGGTAGTCGCGCAGCCTGAAAGAACAATGGTGCAGACGCCAACCAGGAAGATTGCAATTGTGCGCATCTTGTCCCCACATGAAAGCGGGGCTGATGCCTCCGCTCCAGCGAATCGTGTCAGGTGTTCCACGACAACCAGGTCATCCGTTCGACTAGGATAATCGCCCCCATCCCCATGAGTCAGCGCCTCTTTGCGCTGCTTCAGGTACTCCCATTTGTTCGAAGGGCGGCAGAGCGGTTGCGTCGACGGCCTTACCTTGAGAATGCTGGCCCGTCCTGCGCATGAATCTGCTGCGCCGGCTGCTGTTCAAGATTTGCGGTCAACGCTTCAGCGCGATGAAGGGACTCTGCTTCAGGCACGCGAAGCGCGTCCATCGTATTCATGGTTCCACGGCGTTGGGCAGGATCGTCCATCGCTCCCTCGACGATGAATACTCTCTCGCCACGTGCAAGGGACTCTGTCGGATTGTTCAATACAACGTGGTCAACTCTTGAAAGCCCTTGCTCCTTCGCGAGCACCAACAGACTCGCGGACATGCGCTGGCTCGACTCATCCCACTGCTTCCCGCTCTCGGCGTCCAGGCATTCCACACCCGCTCTTATCTGCATGTAGAGAGAGCGGTCAGCGTTGCCGAGTTCAGCTACTGAAGAAGCTGTTTGCTGCACTGAGAGTGAGTCGTCGGCGACCACGGCGTCTCTTTCCGCAGCCGAAGTGCGATCGGCGTCAAATTCTGGCTCGGGCCTACGTCGACGCTGCGTGGGCGCTATGTGCTGATCATAGTGCGCGCCATAGTAAAGCTCGTATGTCGCATGAGGACCAACAGAAGGAGCCTCCGTTCTGAACACCTCAGCGATCTGACTTAGTGCTTGGTTACGGTTGATCTGCCCTGCCTCGAGTTTCGCCGCAATGGCTCCATACTGCTGGGGGCGATCGCCTGTGCCTGACACGCCGATGTTCGGTCCTCCGGCTGCGGTGATTTCACGCTGGACCTGGGCATTGCTGAGAGTGGCAGCTGCTTCTCCTCGCAGCGAGGTGTTCACATAGGATTGCTTGGACGTCCGATCTGGTTGCTCGGTGAAGAGATGATGCCCAACTTCATGAGAAAGAGAACGTGCGATTCTGGAGCCTTGCCCGATGGCGTTCTCGTCAATGACGATCTTCACACCGGGGACAAGATAGGTGCCGCCACCGGCTGGCCCCCATTCGACACCCAGGTTGTCGTGATCAGCCTGTGCAAGACCCGCTCGAAGCGTTGGGGATTTGGTCAGAAGCGGTACCAGCGAAGGATCAACCAAAGGCGAAGCCGGACGACGTGTGGCCTCTGGTCGGCCACTCTCCTGCGGCTGTGACAGTGCAAATTCTTCAGCACGCTCCATGGTGCGGCTCCTTCGCAATGACAGGGATCAGCGCTGACTGATCGATACGTAGGTCAGCGTCTTGTGGTCAAGGGAGAGTCCGAGTACAACCTTGGCACTGTTCACCTGAGCAGACCAGTAAGGACGGGAATCAGGCGCATCCGGGTGGGGTGGATACATGGCGGATTCCTCCCAGATGATTTCCCCGAGCGCGATGCTCGGTGGCGCGACCTCAAAGACCAGGGTTGCGTGCGTAGGATCGTCGGCAGGACTTCTCAGCGTGATGTTCTGGATCTCGAGTCCGCCCAGATTGCCGCGTTCTGCGGTCCGCTCGTCCCTCAAGCCTTGTCGAGTTGGTTCTCCCAGGTGCGTGTGGAGCTGTTCATTCAATGCGTCGACATCATCAAAACGTACCTTGGTCAAACGCTCGATATCGTTCTTGAATCGCTCCATACCAGTTTCACTCCCTGATTCGACGGGCTGTCTTTGATTCAGATGATCTGATGGGGTCGGCGGCGCGGCACTCGAACATGCTGTCAGCACAAGCGCCGGAATAGCGATCGCGAGGCGACGACGCGCTGCGATCCAGAGGCGGCGCCGAAGTCCACCTTGCGATGAAGATGCGCATTTCTCGACCCATGCATTCATGAAAGCATCTCGCGCGCCAATGTCACACTCTTGAATCTAGCACAGCATTTTGTGAGTGCGGATCGGGTCCGCGTGAACAACGAGCTGCTGAAAGCGCACCTGATTCCGCTTTCCAATTTGAAAAGATGGGGCGCCGGCTGCGAGGGAAGGAGCGCCAGACGGAAGGCCGAGCACACCTCCATGCGCGCAATCCGATAGTTGAAAGACTGTAGCCGGTAGGCTACAGTCCTCCATGAAGATCCAGCGTACCCGTCAGTTCGCGACATGGATTGACGCTCTCAAGGACGTAACCGCACGCGCTCGCATCCTGGCCCGTATCGGTCGGCTCGCTGAAGGCCATCCCGGTGATCACCGCTATCTGGCGGATGGCGTTTCTGAATTGCGTATCGATGCAGGACCGGGTTACCGCGTTTACTACACCCAGCGCGGCAGGCAGTTGGTGATTCTCCTGGTTGGAGGCGACAAGGGTTCGCAGCAGCGCGATATAGAGAAGGCCAGGGAGATTGCGCGTGCCCTGTGAGCATCGAACGGGTTGCAGGCGAAACGACTCAATACCGAAGTGCCGGAGCTGTCCCATCATGGTCATCAAGAGAAAAGTTCAACTCAAAGCATTTGATGTGGCCGAGCATCTTCGAACGCCGGAGGAAATGGCCGCCTATCTCGACGCCTGCATCGAAGAAAGCGACGGCGATTCTGCCTTCATCGCCAAGGCGCTCGGCGATATCGCCCGCGCTCAGGGGATGAGCAAGGTTGCACGGGCGGCGGGTTTGTCGCGCGAGAGTCTGTACCGCGCACTGTCGGGCGAGCGCAGCCCGGATTTCGCCACCATCCTGAAGGTGACCCGGGCCCTGGGTGTGCGATTGCACGCCAGCGCTGTGTAAAGCATCAGGGCATTTCGCTCAAGCTCGGCGACTCAGAAAGTCTGGCGCGAACAGGTTCAATCAAACCGGATGATGCGGATCAACCCTCTTGTCGACGATCCGTCTCCGAAGGCGGCCAATGTGCCACAGGGGAACGCCTCCTTCGCACCGTCATAGTTGATGAATGAGATCGTGCAGTTCGTCCGCGTGCCGGGACGGATCCGGGTCATGGTTCTGTCATTCAATACGAAGCTGTACCACGTGAGTCGGGGACTCATGGAGAGCGCCATCGGGCGCGCGGTGGAGGCGATCAACTCGGGAACAGCGCCGCCGCGCGAATCCACTTCGTCCAGTCGCAGCTCAACGAGAACAGGTTTCAGGTTTGGATAAGGTGTGCTCATTCCAGAAGCGGGCCTGCTCGATTCGATAGCCACGGCAGTGACGTTGTGAACCTGTGCAACGGGGATCTCAATGTTCCGCATTATTGAGCCCTACCCACCTGCAACGCTACATACTCCGCCAGCCCCCGACAGGCCAATATCAGCCCTTCGCGCGTGCCATCGCCGATATCGTCTTTATCTTCCCCGTCTACGCGCACGCGCTCAGCGGCGTGATACAGCTCCAGCAGCGACACCAGGCCAACCGCAGCGCGATCCCTACGTGCGGCGGCCACGGCATCGCCAGGTGCGCCTGCCGACTCCTGCCACGGCTGTCCATCGGCGGCGTCACCGGCCTGGATGCGCTGCAGGCAGCCGGGCAGGTTGATCGGCGCGGGCGTCTCGTTGGCGGCAGCGAAAGCGGCCTCCAACGGCTGCGCCAGTTCGGGCGGCAGGCGCAGGGCCGCCTCGCCCAGGGTGGCGGTCAGGTACGGGTGATGGGTCTTGGGCATGCGGGCATCCTCGTCGGGAACAGAGGTGCCACCCGAAGAGGGTGGCGGGCGATGCGTGGCTTCCAAGACCGGGTCAACGAATCGGCGGGCACGAGGCCCCCACGCACCGCCCGCCGTCGATCGGCTAACGGATTGCCAGCCGGCGCCGTACTTGGGAGGACGACGCCGGCTGGCAAGCGTATACATCGTTGACAACACGGGCTTGGAAGTCCCGGCCACCCTTGGAGGTGGCGATTCATCATGCGCACGTGAAATCACCGCCTGCCAGTCGTTTGTTTCGATGGCATCGGGTGATCTGAAAGGAAAAATGAATTATCGCGTTTAGCCCGTTTCGAGCATCGCAATGCCAGAAGCGACATTTCGCGCGGAGCTGCAACCAACGATGAATCCTGGTGCGTCATTGCTGTAGCACGGCCTTTCATGGCCCAGGAAGTAAAGCTGGCTTAACTTCCCCGGCAGGGCTTCCAGAACACCCTACCAGACATGAATCCCCACGCGCGCCGTCCGGATCTTGATGTTTCTCACGGACAGCCCGCAACGCCCCACCGCATACTGCCGCCACGCGCCCAACCTGGGCCCCTTCGGGATCTGCACATGCGTCGCCATGCCCTGTCGCTCACCGCCGCACTGTTGTCCACCGCCTTCGTGGCCCCGGCCATGGCTGCGGTACCGTTCTTCAACGCCAGCTGCCCGGGCGGCATCGATGTTCACGCCGACGATGGCGGGCCGGTCTACGTGCAGGGCCGCGAGACGGCGTTGAAGCGCTTCAACGACCGTTATTTCGAAGCACGCGATGCCAACAGCGGCATCACCCTGTCGATCAGCCGCAACGATGACGGCTCGCCGCAGGTCAGCTACACCGGCCGGGGCGGCGCCAATGGCATTTGCCAAGTCAGTAGCAGTGGTGCGCCCGCGCCCGCCGCAAACAGCGCACGCCCTCGCGACGCTGCCGCCGGGGACGCCGCGCTGCCGCGCGAAGTCACCTGCGAGTCCACCGGCCAGCAGCAGGTGTCATGCGATCTGAATACCCGAGGCAACGTGGAAATCGTGCGCCAGCTCAGCCGCACCCGCTGCGAGGAAGGGAAGAACTGGGGGCTGGCGCGGCATTCGGTGTGGGTGAATGGTGGCTGCCGTGCGGTGTTCCGCAATGTGTCTTCGGTGACCACCCCCGCGCCCGCAGGCGATACCGCACTGGGCGCCTGCAACATGCGCAAGGGCGCGCAGGGCACGCTGGTCACCCAGATGCCGGTGGGCAGCGATTACCAGGAACTGATCATCGATTATCCCGACGGCCGCTTCCTGTGCATGATGCGCAACAACGGCCAGGTGCAGAGCCTGACGCCGGTTCGCCACCGCGGAAGCTGAGCGCGCTGCGGGCTGGGGCAGGCTTCAGCTGCAGGACCTATACAGCAACACCCACGCCAGCATCAGGGTGAACATACCAACGAAGGTCAGGCCGAACCACAGCGCGGCCACCTTCACGTTGCCGATCAACGCCGCCAGCATACGGTGCAGTTCGCTTTTCAGAATCGGGTATTCAGCGTGCGCCTTGCGCAGACGCTGCCAGCCCAACCCGAGGAATACCAGGGTCGAGAACGGCACCAGCAGCAGTGTCGCCTGCATCAGCCAGCCATTCGGCGACGCATCGATCGAGTTGCTCAAAAAAACCGCAAAAACGGCGACCGGCAGCGCCACGGTGAAAAAGCGTGGCCACGCGGTATTGATGAAGGGCGACATCGCAATCTTCCATGAAGGACGGTCGGGTCCGCGCGGCATCATGCCATGCAATGGCCCTGCTGCACCGCCGCGAGTGGTGTCACACAGCTCTGGCTAGACTGTGCTTCTTTTTCCGCGCAGGAGGCACCCATGGCCCATCCCATCTCCGTATCCCTGATTGGCGTTCCCACCGATGTCGGTGCGGGCCATCGCGGTGCCCGGCTGGGGCCGGAAGCGCTGCGCGTGGCGGGCCTGCCGGAGGCGCTGGAGGCGCGCGGCGTGGACGTGCGCGACCTGGGCAACCTGGATGGCCCGCGCAACCCGTGGACCGCGCCGGTGGAAGGTTACCGGCACCTGGATGAAGTGGTGGCGTGGAACCATGCGCTGATGGAAGCCAGCTATGCCGAACTGCAGGCCGGCCGCATGCCGATCATGCTCGGTGGCGACCACTGCCTGGGCATCGGTTCGATCACTGCCGTGGCACGCTGGTGCCGCGAGCAGGGCAAGACCCTGCGCGTGCTGTGGCTGGATGCGCATTCCGATTTCAACACCAGCGATGTCACCCCGTCGGGCAACATCCACGGCATGCCGGTGGCCTGCCTGTGCGGCCTCGGCCCGAAGGCGCTGACCCACCTCGGCGGCAGCGCACCGGCGATCACCCCGTCGCAGATGCACCAGATCGGTATCCGCTCGGTGGACCCGGACGAGAAGCGCCTGATCAAGACCCACAAGGTCGATGTGTACGACATGCGCTACATCGACGAGAACGGCATGAAGCGCGCGGTGGAGGCGGCGCTGGCCGGCATCGACGAGAACACCCACCTGCATGTCAGCTTCGATGTCGACTTCCTCGACCCCAGCATCGCGCCGGGCGTGGGCACCACGGTGCCGGGCGGGGTGAACTACCGTGAGGCGCAGCTGGTGATGGAAAT
The DNA here is from genome assembly GCF_029841665.1 of Stenotrophomonas sp. GD03819. Taxonomy (NCBI): domain Bacteria; kingdom Pseudomonadati; phylum Pseudomonadota; class Gammaproteobacteria; order Lysobacterales; family Lysobacteraceae; genus Stenotrophomonas; species Stenotrophomonas sp. GD03819. The sequence continues at coordinate 65,393 of NZ_JAOCEW010000011.1, read as the reverse complement.
GATCGCCGACACCGGGCGCATGGGGTCGCTGGACATCGTTGAGCTCAACCCCTTGCTGGACAAGCAGAATGCCACCGCTGAACTGGCCGTGGACCTGGTGGAAAGCCTGTTCGGCAAGTCCACCCTGATGCGCGACTGACCGCCTCTGCTGAACGGATTGCCGAACCGTTCACACCCGCTCCACGCCCCTGCCGCCAGATTGCACTTCACGCGGCGGCAGTGGCATTGGTGCCCCTCCCGCCGAGCGAAAGAATCCCATCCGCGAATGAAGCGGTATAGCGGCGAACCCAAGGAGAAGCCCATGAAGCGCGTAGTTGCCCTGATGCTGTTGTCGATGTTCTCGGTGGCCCTGCTGGCCGGTTGCAACACCGTGGCCGGTGCTGGCAAGGACGTGCAGAAGGCCGGTGAAAAGGTTGAGGACGCCGCCAAGGGCAAGTAAGCCCGGCGCGGAACGGAAAGAGAAAGGGCCGGGGACATCCCCGGCCTTTTTTGTGCGTGCTTTTCACTGGGTGATGTCGAAGCGTAGTGAACCATTCAAGCAGGTGAGCAGTGTTTTCATGGTCGGTTGACCGGCACCCAACGGCCGCTGCGCGAAGCTGGAGCCACGGTAAGAACGCCGTTGCAGCCAAGGATTCCCAGCAATGAACAAAGACATCATTTCCGGCAAGTGGTCGCAGCTGAAGGGCAAGGCCCAGGCCAAGTGGGGCGATCTGACCAACGACGATTTCGATGTGGCCGAGGGCAATGCCGAGTATCTGGCCGGTCGCCTGCAGGAACGTTATGGCTGGGCCAAGGACCGCGCCGAGAAGGAAGTCCGTGAGTTCCAGGACAGCGTGAGCAAGGACTACCCGGACTACAAGTAAGCGCTTCGGTTTCCCCCACAACACAACGCCCGCACCGAGAGGTTGCGGGCGTTGTGTTGTCTGGGCGGGAGGATCAGCGCGCCGGCGGGTCCGGCACGTAACGGTTGGGGAAGGCCTGCGGCTCGCGCGGCAGGCGCGAGGGCGAATCCACCAGGATGCCGCGTGCGCGCAGGTTGCGGGCGCTGTCGTAGCGCAGCTGCAGGACCTGCGCCGGGCTGCGGCTGGCGCGTTCGAAGTCGGTATCGCGTACCGACGACTGTTCGCGTGCGCCGTGGCCGGTGCCCAGCGCAGGGGCCTGCGACTTGCTGGCATAGCCCTCGATGCGGCTGGCGCTGGCGTCGGCCGCCGCTTCGGCCGTCGGGGCCGGTGCTGGCAGGCTACGGCGCAGGATCGGATCCGGACGCCAGCGGCGCGCTTCCTCGAACACGGCCACGCCCACCACGCCGATGTTGTCCGGGCGGCCGGTGCGGCTGGCATAGCTGCCGCTGGGGCTGCTGAACACGAACTGCGCCACTTCGTCCTGGCTCTTGCGCCAGCCGGTGATGTCGGCGCGCTGGCCGGGGTTGAGCACGTAGCCGGTCTGCGAGGGATCGGCATCCTCGCCGGAGATGGCGTTGACGCCGTCCACCGACAGCACCACCAGCACCCGGCGCGGGCTGTCGTTGTACAGGCGCACGGCGTAGCGGTGGCCGCGCTCGCCGGCCACCCAGCGCTGGCCCTCGGCGGGGTAGCTGCGCAGTTCGGTACCGCGGTCGCGGTCGACCAGGGACATGCGCACGGGGCCGCCCTCGTACACCGGCGGCGGCATGGGAGCCGGGCGGAAGCCGGCCAGGGGCAGGATCAGCAGCAGGGGCAGCAGGCGTTTCATCGGGCGTCTCCAGCGGGGTTGCGTGAATGAACGCGCCGCGGGCCCTGACGGGGTTGGTGGCGTGCAAGGTAAACTGGCCCCGTTCATCGAAGGTTACCCCACGCAGTCATGACCACCCGAGTCCTCACCGGCATCACCCCCTCCGGCACGCCCCACCTGGGCAACTACGTTGGCGCCATCCGTCCGGCCATCGCGGCCAGCCGCGCGCCGGGGATCGAGAGCTTCTTCTTCCTGGCCGACCTGCACAGCCTGATCAAGTCCCAGGACCCGCAGCGCACCCAGCGCGCGACCCTGGAGATCGCGGCCAGCTGGCTGGCTTGCGGCCTGGACCCGGAACACGTGTGGTTCTACCGCCAGAGCGACATCCGCGAGACCACCGAGCTGATGTGGTTCCTGACCGCCATCGCCAGCAAGGGCATCCTCAACCGCGCGCACGCCTACAAGGCGGCGGTGGACAAGAACCGCGAGGAAGGCGTGGACGAGGATGCAGGCGTCAGCGCCGGCCTGTTCATGTACCCGGTGCTGATGGCCGCCGATATCCTCATCTTCAAGGCCAACCAGGTACCGGTGGGCCGTGACCAGATCCAGCACATCGAGATGGCGCGCGATTTCGCCCAGCGCTTCAACCACGTGTACGGCAAGGAGTATTTCCCGCTGCCGGACGTGGTGATCGACGAGCAGGTGGCGACGCTGGCCGGCCTGGATGGCCGCAAGATGAGCAAGAGCTACCACAACACCATTCCGCTGTTCGTGCCGCGCGAGGAGCTGAAGAAGCTGGTGTTCTCGATCCTGACCGACTCGCGCGCACCGGGCGAACCCAAGGACACCGAGGGCTCGGCACTGTTCCAGATGTATCAGGCGTTCGCTACCCCGGAACAGACGGCGGAATTCGCCAAGGCGTTCGCCGCCGGTATCAGCTGGGGCGATGCCAAGCAGCAGCTGTTCGAGCGCATCGACAGCGAGCTGTCGCCGCTGCGCGAGCGCTACAACGCGCTGATGGCCGAGCCGGAGAAGATCGAAGCGCTGCTCAAGCGCCGTGGCCAGCAGCTGCGCGAGCGGCTGGCGGCACCGCTGCTGGAAGAGCTGCGCCATGCCGTGGGTCTGCGTGACCTGTCCAGCGCCGGCGACATCGCCAGCGAGGATGCCGGCGTGGCCCGCGTGGCACCGCCGCTGTTCAAGCAGTACCGCGAGAAGGACGGCCGCTTCTACTTCAAGCTGACCGCCGGTGACGGCACGCTGCTGATCCAGAGCGAAGGCTTCGATTCGCCGCGTGATGCCGGCCAGCTGATCGCGGTGATCAAGCAGGCCGAGCAGGGCGACCAGCTGCAGAGCGAACTGTTCAAGCTGGAAGCCGAAGTGGACGCCGTGCTGGCCGCGCTGGCCGTGCTGCGCGAAGGGACCTGATCGCCGGGCCTGCCTGCCCTTTGTAGAGTCGAGCCATGCTCGACTTTGCTCCGCCTCTGTAGAGCCGAGCCCATGCTCGGCTGGGCTGCAAAGCAGCCGAGCATGGGCTCGCCTCTACAGGGAAGCACTCCGCCGGCACGACCGTGGCACAGCGCCCGTGGCATGATGTCCGCGCGCCTCCGGCGCGATGACATGGAGTCTGCGATGGCCTGGTTGTCGCTGCTGCTGTTCCTGCCCTGGTTCCTGCTGCTGGGCAGCCTGTACTGGCTGTTCCCGCGCCAGCCGCGTACCCCGCGGCGGCGCCTGTTCGACAGCACCACCCTGGTGCTGGCCTTCGCCCTGAGCATCGTGTCGATGCTGTGGGGCTACCGCATCGGCGTGGTGCAGCCCGGCGCCGGACCCATCTGGCCGCAGGTGCTGGCGGTGCTGTATGCCTACGGCGCGTTCCTGGCGGTGCTGGTGCTGGCATTGATGCTGCGGCCGCGATGGCTGGACCGGTAGCCCCGCTTTTGTAGAGTCGAGCCATGCTCGACTTCGCGTGCCGCTGTAGAGCCGAGCCTATGCTCGGCTGATGCCTGACAGAATGGCAGCCGAGCGTGGGCTCGGCTCTACAGTAGAGCGCCCTCCGACCAAAGCCGCATCGAACCCGGGCCGCCTGCGCGCCTACCATGGTGTCTGTTCCCGATCCTGCCAGGTGCGTGCCGATGACCGCCGACCCCAGCATCCACACCATCGATACCGGCTTCCAGCGTCCCGACTTCGACGCGGCCTACCTGATCGTTGAAAACGGCCGCGCGGCCTTCGTCGACTGCGGCACCGGCCTTTCCGTGCCGGCCATGCTGCAGGCGCTGGCCGACGCGGGGCTGGGCGTGGACGCGGTGGACTGGCTGCTGCTGACCCATGTGCACCTGGATCACGCCGGTGGCGCCGGCCTGCTGATGCAGCAGCTGCCGAATGCAAAGGCGGTGCTGCACCCGCGTGGTGCGCCGCACATGATCGACCCGACCCGGCTGATTGCGGGTGCCACGGCGGTATACGGCGCCGAGGAAATCGCCCGCAGCTATGGCCGCATCGAACCGATTCCCGCCCAGCGCGTAGTGGTCGCTGAAGATGGCCACCGCATCGACCTGGCTGGCCGCGAGCTGGTACTGCTGCACACGCCGGGCCACGCGCTGCACCACTACTGCGTGTGGGATGCGCGCAGCCGCAGCTGGTTCACAGGCGATACCTTCGGCATCTCCTACCGCGAGCTGGACAGCACGCAAGGTGCCTTCATCTTCCCGACGTCGTCGCCGGTACAGTTCGACCCGGAAGCGATGAAGGCCTCGATCCGGCGCATGCTGGGCTACGGCCCGCAGGCGATGTACCTGACCCACTACGGTCGTGTGGAACAGGTGGGGAAACTGGCCGACGACCTGTTCGAGCAGATCGATGCGATGGCCGCCATCGGCCGCCAGTGCGATGGCCGGCCGGACCGTCACCGCTGCCTGCTGGCTGCACTGCAGGCGCTGTACCTGGAACGTGCACAGCTGCATGGCTGTGCGCTGGACGATGCGGCGGTGACTGCGGTGCTGGCGATGGACATCGAACTCAATGCGCAGGGCCTGGCCTGCTGGCTGGATCGCATCAGCAGGTAGATCCACGCCATGCGCGGGTGACGCCGCCCCAAGCCGCGCCGTGATGTCACGACCACGTTACACTCTGGTGACTTCCAAGCTAGCCGTGGTACTGCCGTGAATCCGATGCGCGTGTTGCTGCTGTCGTCCTGCCTGTTCGTCGGTGGCCTGGCCCATGCGGCCAATGACCTTCCCGGTGGCGGCATCGATCCGCAGGCACTGTCGCGCCACGTGCGTGTGCTGGCGTCGGATGAATTCGAGGGCCGCGCGCCGGCGACCGAAGGCGAAGAACGCACGGTGCAGTACCTGATCGAGCAGTTCCGCAGCTATGGCCTGCAGCCGGGTGGTGTGGATGGCAGCTGGGTGCAGCCGGTGCCGCTGGTGCGCGCGCAGCTTGATGGGCCGGCCAAGGCCAGCCTGTCGCTGAAGCAGGGCAAGCGCGCGCTGGCCAACGGCGTGGACGTGACCCTGCAGAGCCTGCAGCCGCGCAAGCGCGTGCAGATCAAGAACGCGCCGCTGGTGTTCGTCGGTTACGGCATCGACGCGCCGGAACGCCAGTGGAATGACTACAAGGACGTGGACCTGCACGGCAAGATCGCCGTCATGCTGATCAATGACGCGGATTTCGAAGCCGATGCGCCGGGCGCGTTCGACGGCAAGGCAGTGACCTACTACGGCCGCTGGACCTACAAGTTCGAGGAAGCCGCACGCCGTGGCGCCGAGGGCGTGCTGATCGTGCACGAGACTGCGCCGGCTGCCTATGGTTGGGCCACGGTGAAGAGCTCGGGCACCTCGCCGCTGTTCGACATCGAGCGCAGCCAGGCTGAAGCCATGGCGCAGCACACACCGCTGCGCGGCTGGATGCAGCGCGAGCTGGCTGAGGCGATCTTCGCCGACGCGGGCCTGGACTTCGACGCCGAGAAGCGCAAGGCGATGCGCGCCGACTTCCGTCCGGTGGCGCTGGATAACGCGAAGCTGAGCGTGGACTTCGCACTCAAGCGCGAGCAGGTGGTGACCCGCAACGTGGTGGCCAAGCTGCCCGGCGGCGAGCATGGCGACGAGGCGGTGATCTTCTCCGCGCACTGGGATGCGTTCGGTATCGGCCAGGCCGATGCCAAGGGCGATCGCATCCGCCGTGGTGCGATCGACAACGCCACTGGCGTGGCCACGGTGCTGGAACTGGGCCGCGTGTTCGCCGCCGGCCCGCAGCCGCAGCGCACGCTGTACTTCGTGGCACTGACCGCTGAAGAGAAGGGCCTGCTGGGCGCCAGCTACTACGCCACGCATCCGCTGGCGCCGCTGGACAAGACCGCTGCAGTGCTGAACATCGAAATGTTCAGCCCGGATGGCCCGACCCGTGACATCGCTTCGTGGGGCAAGGGCCGGGTGTCGTTGGAAGGCGATCTGGAACGCGTGGCCAAGGCCCGCGGCCGCAGCTACAGCCCGGACCCGAACCTGGAGGCCGGCTTCTTCTACCGCGCCGACCACTTCGCCTTTGCGCGCCTGGGCGTGCCGGCGATCACCATCGGCCCCGGTCTGGACAAGCTGGACGGCGGCGTAGAAGCCGGCCGCGCGCTGCGCGAGAAGTACTTCGCCGACTGCTACCACCAGGCCTGCGATGCCTGGACCCCGAGCTGGGATCCGAGCGGCCACGCCGCCGATACCCTGCTGGTCTACGACCTGGGTGCCGAGCTGGCCAACAGCCGCCGCTGGCCGACGTGGGAAAAGGAATCGGAGTTCCGCAGCGCACGCGACAAGAGCGAAGCCGCCCGCCGCTGAGGTAGTGCCGGCCGCTGGCCGGCAACCTCGTGAACCTTCGGAAAGAATGTGGAGTTGCCGGCCAGCGGCCGGCACGATCGCGCGCTCGTCAGCGCCGGCGCAACAGCGTCCATGCGCCCCAGCCACTGGCAGCGAGCGCGGCCAGATAGCACGCCACCATCGTACGCAGGCCAACCGGTGATCCTGCGTTGATGCCGCGATGCAGGCGCAGCTGCAGCGAGCTGTGGCCGCTGCCCAGGTCCACCGCCAGCTGCAGCGCCAGCGCGCCGCAGAACACCAGCAGGGCGATCCCGAATCCGATGCGTGGCCACGCGGCCTGCGCGTTGGGACGGCGCAGCAGCCAGGCCAGTGCCGTGGCTGCGGCCAGCGTCGCCGCGATCCACATCAGTGGCGTGGCGGGAGACGCAGCGGCCACCGGCATTGCACCGGTGGCCGCAATTACGGCAACGCGCTTACTTGCGGGTGCCGTCGAGCCAGTTCGGGCCCTTGTTGGTAAGGAAGAACACATAGACCACCAACGATACCGCGATCGTGGCAGTTACGTAGATAGCGAACCAGTCGACATGGCCGGTCTTCAGCGCGCCCTGGTACAGCAGCGGGGCGGTGCCACCGAACAGCGAGTTGGCCAGCGCGTAACCCAGGCCCACGCCCAGTGCACGCACGTGGGTGGGGAACAGCTCGGCCTTCACCACCGCGTTGATCGAGGTGTAGCCGGTGAGGATGACGAAGGCCATGGCCAAGGTCAGGAAGGCCAGGGTGGCGTCATGCTGGTGCGGCAGCTGGGTGATCAGGTACCAGCTGTACAGCACGCCGCCGACGCCGAAGAACACCAGCAGGGTCTTGCGGCCGATGATGTCCGACAGCCAGCCGCCGACCGGCTGCAGCACCATCAGGAACGCCAGCACGCCCAGGTTGATCAGGGTGCCGGTCATCGGGTCGTTGCCGGCGAAGGCGCTCTGGATCATCTTCGGGCCGTTCACCGAGTAGGTGTAGAAGGCCACGGTGCCACCGGCGGTGATCAGGAAGCACAGCAGCAGCGGGCGCCACTGGTGCACGAACAACTCGTACATCGAGCCGGACTTCTGTGCCTTGCCTTCGCGTGCGGCTTCGATGGACGATTCCGACAGCGACTCGTCCATGCCCCGCCGCAGCCAGAACACCACCACCGCGGCGATGCCACCGATGCCGAAGGCGATGCGCCAGCCCCACTCGGAGATCTCCGGCTTGCCCCAGAAGGTCAGCATCAGCAGCAGGGTCAGCTGGGCCAGCACATGGCCGCCAACCAGGGTGACGTAGTGGAAGGAGGACAGGAAACCGCGTCGGCCGGGAATGGCCGCCTCGGACATGTAGGTGGCGCTGGCGCCGTACTCGCCACCGGTGGCGAAGCCCTGCAGCAGGCGCGCGAACAGCAGGATGACCGCAGCCCAGATGCCGATGCTGGCGGCGGTGGGGGTGATGGCGATGAGGAACGAGCACAGCGCCATCAGCGTGACCGAGACCGTCAGCGCCAGGCGGCGGCCGTGGCGGTCGGCGAAGCGGCCGAAGAACCAGGCACCGATCGGGCGCATCAGGAAGGTCGCGGCGAAGATCGCCCACACGTACAGGGTGGAGTTCTTGTCGTCCTGCGAGAAGAACTGCGATTCGAAGTACACGGCGAACACCGAGTACACGTAGACGTCATACCACTCCACCAGGTTGCCGGCGGAGCCTTTGAGGGTGTTGGAGATCGACCGCCGCAGGGCAGCGCGGTCGTTTGCGGGTACGGCAGGTTGGGACGTGGTGCTCATCTGGGTGGGAATCCTCGATGCGGCGCGTCCGTGCGCAGGGAAAACGGCGCCCGGCCTTGGGGCGGCGCGGCCGGGCAGCCCTCTTGGTACTGCATCGGCCGTCAACACGGGGTAGCAGACCAGAGCAGGGTGCATGGATGGATGACAGCGTGCCACCGTCCGGGGTGCCGGACCATACTCAAAACGTCCTAGAATCCGCCTTCCCCCGGCTCCCTGGTGTGTCATGTCGGCTCCCCCTTCTTCGTCTGCGGCTGCCCCCCGGGGTGGCCTTGTCGCGCTGGCATTGCTGCTGGTCTACGTGGTCTGGGGCTCGACCTACCTGGGCATCGCCAAGGCCCTGCACGGCGGCGCGCTGCCGCTGACGATGGTCTCCGGCAGCCGGTTCATCATTGCCGGTGGCCTGATGTTCCTGGCCTTGCGCCTGTTCTGGACGATGCCGAACCCGACCCTGCGGCAGTGGCGCAACCTGGTGGTGATGGGCGTGACCATGCTGGTGCTGGGCAACGGCATGGTGGTGCTGGCCGAGCGTGAGGTGTCTTCGGGACTGGCCGCCACCGCGGTGGCCTCGGTGCCGCTGTGGATGGCGCTGTTCTCGGCGCTGCGTGGCCAACATGCCAGCAAGGGTGAATGGCTGGGCATCGCGGTCGGCTTTGTCGGCGTGGTCTGGCTCAATGCCGGCAGCAGCCTGACCGCCTCGCCGACCGGGCTGGTGCTGCTGCTGATCGCACCGATTGGCTGGGCGTTCGGTTCGGTGTGGTCACGTGGCCTGGACCTGCCGGGCCCGTTCATGACCGCTGCCGGTCAGATGATCTGCGGCGGCGTGCTTCTGGTGCTGATCGGCCTGGCCGTGGGCGAACGCCCGACCACGCTGCCCGACACCGGCGGCCTGCTGGCGATGGCCTACCTGTGCGTGTTCGGCTCCATCGTCGCCTTCACCGCCTATGTGTGGCTGCTGCGCAACGTGCGCCCGGCGCTGGCGGGCAGCTATGCGTACGTCAATCCGGTGATTGCCGTGCTGCTGGGCGCTGCATTGAATGGTGAACGCTTTGGATGGCGGGACTTCCTCGCCATGGCGGTGATTCTTCTGGGTGTGGTGGTGCTGACAATGGCAAGGACACGAAAGAAATGAGCATGGACGAGAAAGAACAACGCCGGGGCCTGCTGGTCACTGCGTCCACCTTCGTGATCTGGGGGTTGGTGCCGGTGTACTGGCACCTGCTCAACGAGGTCCCCTCGTTCCAGATCATCGCCCACCGCATCATCTGGAGCACCGTGCTGGTGCTGGGCTGGCTGCTGCTCAGTTCGCGCCTGGGCTGGTGGCAGAAGATCGCCGCACAGCCGCGCGCGCTGCCGATCCTGCTGGTGTCGAGCCTGACCATCGCGTTCAACTGGGGCCTGTACATCTGGGCGGTCAACGCCGGCCATGTGATCGAAACCAGCCTGGGTTACTTCATCAACCCGCTGGTGAACGTGCTGCTGGGCGTGCTGGTGCTGAAGGAGCGCCTGCGCCGCCTGCAGTGGGTGGCGGTGGCGATGGCGGCGGTGGGTGTGGCCTGGCTGACCATCGATGCGGGCACGCCGCCGTGGATCGCGTTGGGCCTGGCCTGTTCGTTCGGCCTGTATGGGCTGCTGCGCAAGCTGGTTTCGGTCGATCCGGTGGCCGGGCTGGGCGTGGAGAGCATGTACCTGTTCCTGCCGGCGCTGGCGTTCGCGATCTGGGCCGAGAACGGCCATGGCGGCGCGTTCTTCCATGGCTGGGGCTGGCGCAACGACCTGCTGCTGATCTTCGGCGGTGCGGTGACGGCCGTGCCGTTGATTGGCTTCGCTTACGGCGTCAAGCGCATCCCGCTGTCGCTGGTCGGCATCCTGCAGTACATCGCGCCGAGCCTGCAGTTGCTGCTGGGCGTGTTTTTCTTCCACGAAGCGTTCGATACCGCCAAGGCGATCGGGTTCGCGGCGATCTGGGCCGGCCTGGTGCTGTTCGTCGGCGACAACATCCGCACGATGCGCAAGCGGTAGCGGCGCCGGGATCCGGCCCCGTCTTCCGCAAAAAAGAACGGCGCCCCGAGGGGCGCCGTTCTGCTTCCATCCACCGCCAGGAGAGAGAGATGGCGGTGGCGGGAACGCGGTTGCAGGCTTAGAAGCGCTGCTGGTACTTCATGTACATGAAACGACCGATATCGAAGCCACCGTAGTAGGTGAAGCTGCTGTTCGGCTGGCTGTACATGATCGGACCCTGGTGGTCGAAGACGTTGTTCACGCCCAGCGACACGGTGCCGTCCCACGGCAGGCTGTAACGCACCTGCAGGTCGTGGAAGGTGTTGGAGCCCACCTTGCGGCTCGGCTGCGCATCGGTGTACGGCGAGACGAAGCCGGCCATGTTGCAGTCCGGGCCACCGGCCAGGTCATACGAGCAGGCTTCCTTCATGCCCGAGTAATAGCGGGCGGTCCAGCCGATGCCCAGATCGCCGTACTGCCAATCCAGGTTGAAGGTCGAACGCACGCGGAAGTTGCCCTGCCAGCCGGTCTTCTGCTCCACCGGCGTGGTAGCGGCGCTGTCGTTGCGCTGCTCCAGGTAGTCGGTGTAGGTGGTGTTCCAGTTGATGGCGAACTTGCCGTACGCGGTTTCCGGCAGGCGGTAACGCACGCCGATGTCATAGCCGGCGGTTTCGCGATAGCCAGCGTTGACCAGCGAACGATCCAGCGCCGAGACCTGGCCACGGGTGGCCGCAGCGGTGGAACGGGTGAAGCGACCGCAGGCCGAATCCACGCCCTGCACGTAGCACTGGTTGAGGATGTCGGTGGCCGACTCGCCGACGATGGCGTTGTTGATGCGGATCTTCCACCAGTCCAGGCTGACGTCCAGGCCCTGCACGAATTCCGGGCTGTAGACCAGGCCGACGGTCCAGGTCTTGGCGGTTTCCGGCTTCAGTTCCGGGTTGGAACCCGAGTTGAAATCGGAGGTGGCCTGCTGGCCCGGGCGGTTGGCAAGGTTGCCGTCCGCACCGGTCTGCTGACGGAAGTTGGCGGGCACATTCAGCGCCTTGCAGCGTGCTGCCACCGTCGGGCTGCTGGCGGCGATGCCGAACTTCGTATCGCACGGATCGGTGAACGAATCGCGGCTGGACACGGCGCCGCCGTAGAGATCGTCCACGGTGGGTGCACGGAAGCCGGTACCGTAGGTCGCGCGCACCAGCAGGCTGTCGATCGGCTTCCACTTCAGGCCGAACTTGCTGTTGGTGGTCGAACCGAAGGTGTTGTAGTCGGTGTAGCGGCCGGCCAGGTCCAGCGACAGTTCACGCGCGAATGGCATGTCGGCCAGCAGCGGCACCTGCATTTCCAGGTAGACCTCGTTGAGCGAGTAATCGCCACGGGTCGGCTGGCCGGTGGTGCCGGCGATCTGGCCCTTCTGCACCATCAGGTCCGGGGTGTAGCTGGCCTCTTCGCTGCGGTGCTCGAAGCCCATCGCACCCATGATGTCACCGGCCGGCAGAGTGAACAGCGAGCCGGAGATGTTGGCGCTGGCCACCTTGGTGGTGCTCTTCATCTTGTCCACGAAGCGGGTGAACAGGTAGTCCTGCACGTCCTGGTTGCCCAGCGAGCCCGGGCCCGCATAGCCCATCGGCGCGGCCGGGTTCCACGGCACGCAGCCGGCGATCACCGCACCCGGAGTGCCGCAGCGTGCCACGGTGCCATCCATGAAAGACGGGCCGACCGCCAGGTCGACGTGCGGCTGGTACATGCTGCCGGTACCGATGCGCTCGCCTTCATTACGGTTGTACATGTAGCTGACGTTCCAGTCCCAGTAACGCGAACCGGTTTCGAAGCTGCCTTCCAGGCCGATGCTGGCGCGCTTGGTGTCCAGGTTGTTCTCGGTGCCGCGCGGCAGTTCTTCAGTGCGGTGCGAGAACAGGACGTCCTGGCCCCACTTGTTGAAGGTGCTGTCCTTGGACAGGGCAGCACGGGTGCCATTGCGGGCCTGTGCGGCCGATACCGAGTACGGGTAGCCGGCCAGGTGCTTGGTCGACTCGCGCTTGCTGTACAGCGCGTCGGCCACGATGCGCAGGTTGTCGGTGATCGAGAAACCACCGTTGGCGAACACCGAGGTGCGCTCCAGACCGCTCAGCAGGCTCATGTTGGTCTTGGCGTTGGCACCATCAGCCGGGTCCGGGGTGTGGAAGTTGCCAGCCTGGCTCGGATTACCGCCCGGGCCCACGGTCAGCGGCTTGCCGCCGACGGTGACGGTACCCCACTGGGTGGTCGGGCTCAGCGCGTCGACGTCATCGGCGTGGCGCGGGCCACCCGGGTAACGGCTGAACTCGCGCTCGCTGCCGAGGATCTCGTCTTCCTTGGTGCGCTCGGCGCCGACGCTGAACCAGCCGCGGTCGAAGGTCTTGCCGAAGGTAGCGCTGTAGGAGCGCTTCTGGCCGTCGCCTTCACCGTACTGGCCGACGTAGACACTGGCTTCGCCGCCGTCGAAGTTCTTGCGGGTGATGATGTTGACCACACCGGCGATGGCGTCCGAGCCGTACAGCGCGGATGCGCCGTCGGTCAGCACTTCCACGCGCTCGACGATGGCGGACGGAATCGAAGCCAGGTCGGAGTAGCCACCGGCGCTGACGCCCATGCGGCGGCCGTCGATCAGCACCAGGCTGCGTTCCGGGCCGAGGTTGCGCAGGCTGACGTACGTGCCGCCGAAGTCGCGCGAAGAACTCAGCGACGACGAGCGGCTCAGGCTCGGAGCACCGGCGGCGGTGACGTCCTGCAGGATGTCGGCGACGTTGATGTAGCCCTTCTTCTCGATCTCGGCGCGGCTGAGCGCGACGACCGGCTGTGCGGTCTCGACGCTGGCCTGGCGGATGCGCGAGCCGGTGATCTCGATGCGGTCGAGGTTGGTCGGGGTATCGCCGGCGCTCTGTGCGAAGGCGGGGGTGGTGCAGCTGGCGGCCAGCGCGATGACGATCGCGTTGCGCAGCGGAGTGGTTTTCAGGGACATCCGTGACATCTCGTGTTTCAGGAAAACAAGCGTCCGTTCTGTGGGCGCGTGGGGTGCTGCAAACCAACGTGGGGGCCGGGATTCTAGAGTGTTTCCATTCGTAACTGTTTGTCGCCATGCCGCTGAATGTGCGCGAAGATGAATCGCAACCAACAATCCACAGATGCGACGTGCGCAGCGTCACGCACGTTGCATGCGCGATGGGCAGAGGCATCGATAGCGGCGGATTTCCGCCGATCTGTAGCAGTGCGTGTGCGCAGGCACCCATCCGCGCCATGCATGGATGATGTGCAAACAAAAAGGGACGGAGCCTTGGCTCCGTCCCTCTGCAGGATGCGCAATCTATCGTTTATAGATGCTCAGGTTTCTCGCAACGCCGTGGTGATCGGCAACCGGGCCGCGCGCAGCGCCGGGAACAGGCCGCCGACCAGGCCGATGCCCAGCGCCCATTTCAAACCCGTCCACAGCAGTTCCGGCGACACATGGAACTTGAACACCACCGCGCTGAAGTTGCTGCCGATGGTGGACACGCTGTAGCCATTGAACAGCAGCCATGCCACCGCACAGCCGAGCAGGCCACCCAGCAGCGCCAGCAGCATCGTCTCCAGCATCACCGCGGTCACCACCGGCAGGCCACGGAAGCCGATCGCGCGCATGGTGGCGATCTCGCGCGCACGCGTGGCCACGGCCGCATACATGGTGTTGAGCGCGCCGAACACCGCACCGACCGCCATGATCGTGCCGATTACCTTGCCGAGGATGTCGATCAGCTTGGTCAGCCCACCGCCCTGCTTGCTGTAGTAGACACGGGTGGTTTCCACGTCCAGCTTCAGGCGTGGATCAGCGGCGACGGCGGCCTTGAACTGCTCGAAGCCGGCCTTGCCATCGGTGCGCACGCTGATCGACTGCCACGCACTGCGCTGGTAGGTGGTGGCCAGCGTATCGGCGTCGGTCCACAGTTCCGAATCATGTGCATCGCCGGTGGCGAAGACGCCCACCACGGTCCAGGTCTGGTTGCCCAGGGTCAGCGTCCTGCCCACATCCAGATCGCGGAACTGGCCCTTGGCGCCCTGGCCGACCACGATCTCGCGCAGGCCAGTGGCGAACGTGCGGCCTTCGACGATCTTGACCTTGTCGTGCACCGCCCACGCCTGCGGGCCGACGCCGCGGAACTGCGCGTTGACGTCGGTGCCATCGGACTTTGACACCAGGTTGACCACCTGCGACAGCTCTGGTGACAGCAGCGGCCGACCTTCGGCATCGCGGGTGATGCCGGGCAGGGTGGACAGCGTGGGAACCTGCTCGCGGGTGATGACCGAGTTGGTCTCGGCCTGCGAGCCACCGCGCAGCACAATGGCGGTGGTGTCATCGCCGGTGTTGTTGAGCGTGGCCTGGAAGCCTTCGCCCATCGCCAGCATCGCCACCAGCACGCCGACCACGCCGGCGATGCCGACCACGATCACCGAGGACGCGCCCCAGCGCTGCGGCAGGCTGGCCACGCCGATGCGGGTGGCGGCCAACGCCAGCCGTCCACCGCGGGTCAGCAGCAGCCACAGGGCCACCAGCACGGCCACGGCCAGCACGCCCATCCACGGCAGGCTGATCCACAGCACCAGGCCGATGACCAGCAGCAGTACGGTCAACGCGTTGCCGGCCCACTTTTTGAACTTGTTCATCTGCAGGTCTCCTCAGCGGCCGGCCAGTGCGTCGACGATCTTCAGGCGCTTGGCACGCAGCGCCGGCAGCAGGCCGACGATGATGCCGATCACAACGATCAGGCCCAGCCCCATCAGCCAGGTGGGCGTGGGTACGTGTGGCGGCAGCAGGCCCATGCTCTTCGGGCCGATCGCCGGCAGGATCAGCGCGGCCAGGCCCATGCCGATCAGGCCGCCCAGGCCGATCAGCAGCACCGACTCCACCATCACCAGGGTCAGCACGGTGCTGTCCTTGAAGCCCAGCGTCTTCAGCGTGGCCAGTTCCGGCACGCGCTCGCGCACCGCCTGTGCCATGGTGTTGCCGGTCAACAGCAGCAGGGTGAAGAACACCGCGCCCATGATCGAAGTGACGATCATGCCGATGTCGGCGAACTGCTTGACGAAGGCTTGCTGGAACGCCGATTCGGTCTGGGTCTTGGTCTCGTGGTCGGAGTTGGCCGAGATCGCATCGATCGCCTGCGCTACCCGCGAGGAGTGGTCAGGGTTGTCCAGCGTCACCGTGTACCAGCTCACCTGGTTCTTGATGTAGTCGTTGGATTCGTCGAAGTACTTCCAGTTCATCATCAGCTGGCGTTCTTCATTGGCGGCCAGCGCGCGGTCCTTGGAGCGGTAGATGCCCTTCAGCTCCAGCGGCCAGTCGTTGCTGCCGCCACGCGGGAAGATCGTGGCCTGCAGCGGGATGGTGTCGCCGATCTTCCAGCCGAACTGCTTGGCCAGGGTTTCGCCGACGATGGCGCCGGTGCGGGTCTGCTTCCAGTCTTCCAGCTGCGCCGGATCGATCTGCAGCTCGCGGTAGACATCGAAGTAGTTGGGCGACACCGAGAAGTTCGGGAAGAAGTTCTTCGGGTCCTGGTAGATGCCACCGAACCACATGCCATAGGCCACGTCGCGCACGCCGGCCACCTGGCGGATCTGGGTTTCCAGGCGGATCGGCAGTGACTGGGTGATCGACAGCCGCGAGGCCACCACCAGGCGGTTGGCGCCTTCCACGCTGCCGCCGGACGAGAACGCCACGCGCACCGAGTCGAGCATGCCGAACAGCAGGAACGCGGCCACCACCGAGAGCAGGGTCAGCAGGGTGCGCGTGCGGCTGCGGAACAGCTGCGCCCACACCAACGAAAAGTATTTCATCGCCGTGGCCTCCGTCAGTGGGCCAGCGGGGCGTCGGCCAGCTCGCCCTTGTCCAGGTGCACCGTGTGCGTGGCGTACTCGGCCGCCTTCGGGTCATGGGTGACCATGATGATGGTCTTGCCATGCTCGCGGTTGAGCTGCTGCAGCAGGCCGAGGATCTCCTCGGCGGACTGGCGGTCGAGGTCGCCGGTCGGTTCGTCGCAGATCAGGAAGGTCGGGTCGGAGACGATCGCCCGCGCGATCGCCACGCGCTGCTGCTGGCCGCCGGACAGTTCATTCGGGCGATGGCTGCGGCGATCGGCCAGGCCCACCAGGGTCAGCGCGATCTCCGCATTGCGGCGGCGCTGCGCCGCATTGAGGTGGGTCAGCAGCAGTGGCAGTTCCACGTTCTTCTGCGCGGTCAGCATCGGCATCAGGTTGTAGAACTGGAACACGAAGCCAACGTGGTGGCTGCGCCAGGTCGACAGCTGGCTACCGCTCATCTGGTCGATGCGCTCGCCTTCGATGCTGATTTCGCCGCCACTGGGGTTGTCCAGCCCACCGATCAGGTTGAGCAGGGTGGTCTTGCCCGAACCGGACGGGCCCATCAGCGCGACGAAGTCGCCGCTGGCGATGTCGAGGTCGATGCCGTGCAGCACCTGCACTTTCTCGGGGCCACGCTGGTAGGTCTTGGTGATGTTGCGCAGTGAAACCAGGGTCGACATGGGTTGTTCTCCACGGAAGGCGGGAAACGGGGAAGCGCACCTGCGGTGGCTGCGGGCGTGCGTCGAGCGGTGTTGCCGGCGGCGCCCATGGGCGCCAGGCCGTTACTGCGCTTGTTTCTGTTGCACCTTGGCGCCATCGCGCAGGGTGTCCGGCGGGTTCACCACCACCGATTCACCTGCACTCACACCCTTGAGGATCTGGCGGTCCTTGCCCATCGCCTGGCCGGCCTCGACCTTGCGCTGCTGTACCCGGTTTTCGTCACCCAGCACGAAGGCCACCGATGCGCCCTCGCGCTGCACCACGGCGCCGCCCGGCACGCGCACACCCTGCGGCTTGGCGGCGGCCTGCGGCTGGGCCTGTTCCAGGAAGCTGACCCGCACGCCCATCTCCGGCACGATGCGTGGGTCCTTCACTTTCAGCGCCACGCGCACCTTCACCGTGGCCTTGCCGCGGTCGGCGGTGGGGATGATGGCGATCACCTCGCCCGGAATCTTCCACTCCGGATAGGCGTTGAGCGTGGCTTCCACCGGCATCTTCGGCTGCACGCGGCCGATGAAGGCCTCGCCCACCTCGACTTCGATCTCCAGCGAGTCCATGTCGACGATGGTGCCGATGCCGGTACGGGTGAAGCCACCGCCTGCCGACAGCGGCGAAACGATTTCGCCGGGCTGCGCGGCCTTGGCGGTGACCACCCCGGAGAACGGCGCGCGCACGATGTTGTTGTCCACGCCCAGATCGGCGATGGCCAGCTGGTCGTTGGCGACCTTGACGTTGCGCTGGGCGGTCTCCAGCTGCGCACGCAGGCTGTCGCGCTGTGCCACGGCCTGGTCGTACTGTGAGCGCGATACCAGCTGCTGGCCGACGAGTGCCTGCAGGCGGCTGGCTTCGGCGGTGGCCTGCTTCTGCTGCGCCTCCAGCCCGGCCACCTGGCTGCGTGCGGCCTGAAGCTGCGAGGCATACAGGCTGCGCTGGGCGTCGGCATCAATCGGGTCCAGCGTGGCCATGATCTGGCCCTGTTCCACGCGCATGCCCTCCTCGATCATCACCTCGCGCACCTTGCCGGTGATCTTGGCCGAGACCGTGGCCATGCGGCGGGCGACCACGTAGCCGCTGGCGTCGAGCACCGAACTGCTGGCATTGCCCTGCTGGATGGCCACGGCGGGCGCGGTTTCCACCTCCACGGCCGGCGCACGGCCGAACAGGAAGGCGACGGCGGCGGCGATCAGCAGCACGGCCACGATGATCGCGATCCACAACCAACGGCGACCACCGCCGTTGCTGCCACCACCGGAGGCCGGCGGGGGCGATTTGCGGTCGATACGGAGTTCCTTCAACAGCTCGGCAGAAGCGTTCATTCGTTCCATCACAGGCGTTCGGGCGGGTGTGGCCGGAAGGGCAGACGGCGGCGGTTCCGGCGGTGGAGCGTGCGGCACAGCATGAAGGCAGGTACGGCGATGACGGCAGTGACAGCTGTCACCCGATGACACTGACGGCGGCAACTGCGAAATGTGACCACGCCGGTACAGGATGGCAACGTCCCCGCTACCGGTACCGCCCATGGATCCGATCGCCCCGTCGCTGGCCCGCCTGCAGCAGGTGCAGGTGCGCTACCGCGACCATACCGCCCTGCATGGCATCGACCTGCAGGTCCGCGCTGGCCAGGTGCTGGCATTGCTGGGCCGCAACGGTGCCGGCAAGAGTACCGCGATCAGCGTGCTGTTGGGCCTGCGTCACGCCGATGCCGGCCAGGTCGAGCTGCTCGGCGGCGACCCGCAGCAGCGGGCCAGTCGATTGGGCCTGGGCGTGATGCTGCAGAGCACGAACCTGCCGCCGATGCTGCAGGTGGACGAGCTGGTGGCCCAGGCCAGTGCCTGTTACCCCGACCCGATGCCGTTGCCGGAGGTACTGCAGCGCGCCGGACTGCAGGCGCTGGCGCGCCGCCGCTACGGCCAGCTGTCCGGCGGCCAGCAGCGCGCGGTGCAGTTCGCCATCGCGCTGTGCGGCCGCCCGCGGGTGCTGTTCCTGGACGAGCCCACCACCGGGCTGGACATCCAGGCGCGGCAGGCGATGTGGCAGGCGGTGCGGCAGTTGGTGGCCGAAGGCTGCGGCGTGCTGCTTACGACACACTATCTGGAAGAGGCCGAGGCGCTGGCGCAGCGCGTCGTGGTGCTGGAAGGCGGCCGGGTACTGGCCGACGCACCCTTGGCCGAGCTGCGCCTGGCCGACCGGCCGCGCCGCATCCGCTGCCGCAGCGCGCTGGCTGTCGAGGACGTGCAGCACTGGGCGGGCGTGCAGCAGGTGCAGCGCGACGGCGAGCATCTGCAGCTGCTGGCGAGCCCGGCCGAGCCGGTGGTGGCACGCCTGTTGGCGGCCGACGCGCAGTTGCGTGAGCTGGAAGTACAGGGCGCGGCGCTGGCCGACGCCTTCCTCGACCTGACCCGGGAGGCCGCATGAACACGATGACCCGTACCGGCACCGCACCGGCGCCGTCGTCTGCCTGGCGCCAGGCCCTGCGTCCCTACTGCGCTGAGCTGGTGGCCGAACTGCGCCGCGCCTGGCGTACACCCGCCTTCGCCGTACCTTCGCTGCTGTTCCCGGTGTTGTTCTACCTGCTGTTTGGCGTGCTGTTGGGCCGTGGCCACGCTCCGCTGTACCTGCTGGCCACCTACTGCGTGTTCGGCGCGATGGCCCCGGCCCTGTTCGGCTTCGGCGTGCAGCTGGCGTTGGACCGAGAAGGCGGGCTGCTCACGCTCAAGCGGGCGCTGCCGATGCCGCCGGCGGCGCCGCTGCTGGCGCGACTTGCGATGGCCGTGATGTTCGCGCTGCTGGTGGCCTCGTTGTTGATCGGCGTGGCATCTGTGCTGGGGGGTGTGCAGCTGCACGCCCTGCAGGTGCTGCAGCTGCTGGCGGTGGCGGGCCTGGCTGCGCTGCCGCTGGGGGCGATTGGCCTACTGATCGGCAGCCATGTCAGTGCCAGCGCAGCGCCGGCGATGGGCAACCTGGTCTACCTGCCGCTGGCGTTGCTGTCGGGCCTGTGGCTACCGCTGTCGGCGCTGCCCAAGATGTTTTCGATGATGGCACCGCTGTGGCCGACCTGGCACCTGGCCCAGCTGGCGCTGCCGGTGGTCGGGTTGCCGTCTGCGGGCAGCGTCGCCGGCCATCTGCTGGTGCTGCTGGCGGTGACCCTCGTGGCGTTGCTGCTGGCACGGCGCCGCCTGCGCCGGATCGGCTGAACTGGCATGATCGGCAGCGATCGTCCCCGCCTGGATCCTCCCGTGCCACCGAGCTGGCTTGCCTCCCTGCTGCGCCCCGCACCGGATTCGGCGGTGGCCGACAACCTGCGCCGCGGCAAGCCGGCCTGGGCCGATGCCATCCACCTGCTGTGGACGGTGTGGGTGTTCATGACGCCGCTGTTTTCAGGGGGGTACACGCTGCGCTGGCTGTGGTTCACCCTGGCCAGCTATCCGTTGTTCCTGCTGTTGTATGCGCGCCTGCTGCTGTCGCCGCGGCACCATGCGCCCCGCTATGCACTGGCGATGACCGCGCTGGCGATCGTGCTGGTGCCCTGGTACCCATCGGGCATCAGCTACTTCATTTTCGGCTGCGTGATGCTGCGGGTCTGCGGTCGCAGCAGCTGGTGGGGTTATCTGTTGCTGCTGACCGTACTCAACGCGGTGTTCTACCTGGTGGCCTACCTTGCGCACTACCCGTGGCAGAGCCTGGTCTGGGTGCCGGCGGTGTCGTTCATCATCGGCATGGTGGTGAACGTGGAGACGGTGAACAAGGAAAAGGATGCCGCATTGCAGCTTTCGCAGGAGGAAGTGCGGCGGCTGGCCACCACCGCCGAGCGCGAGCGCATCGGCCGCGATCTGCATGATCTGCTCGGCCATACCCTGTCTTTGATCACGTTGAAGCTGGAGCTGGCGCGCAAGCTGCACGACCGTGGCGATGCCCGTGCGCGGCAGGAGATCGGCGAAGCCGAGGACATCGCCCGCGAAGCGCTGGCCCAGGTACGCAGTGCGGTCACCGGCATCCGCGCCAGTGACCTGGCCGGCGAACTGGCCTCGGCGCGCCTGCTGCTGGAATGCCAGCAGGTGCACCTGCAGTACGCGCCTCCACCGCCGATGCCGGTGGACGTGGAGCGCGGACTGGCGCTGGTGCTGCGCGAGGCGGCAACCAATATCGTGCGCCACGCGCAGGCGACGCAGGCGCGGGTGGAATTCATGCTGGAAGGACGAATGCTGGCGATGCAGATCCGCGACGATGGCCGTGGCGGCGTACAGGCCGAAGGCAATGGATTGTGCGGCATGCGCGAACGGGCTATGGCGCTGGGTGGACAGTTGTCACTGCAGTCGCCGCGCGGAGAGGGCACGGTAGTGACCGTGCGCGTGCCACTGGTGGCCGCGACCACGCCGCTGTCGCCAGCGTCACTGGCTCAGGATGGTGCTGCATGATCCGCATCCTGCTGGCCGAAGACCAGGCGATGGTGCGTGGCGCGTTGTCGGCACTGCTGAGCCTGGAGCCGGATATCGAGGTGCTGGGCAGCGCCGCCGACGGTGAGGCTGCCTGGCGCATGCTGCAGCAGCTGCAGCCGGACATCCTGGTGACCGACATCGAGATGCCGGGCCTGTCCGGGCTGGAGCTGGCACAGCGCATCGCCCGCCATGAACTGCCGATCAAGGTGGTGATCGTGACCACCTTCGCCCGCGCCGGTTTCCTGCGCCGCGCGCTGGAAGCGGGCGTGCTGGGGTACCTGTTGAAGGACGCACCGGCGGAGAACCTGGCCGATGCACTGCGCAAGGTGAAGCAGGGTATCCGTGCGATCGACCCGCAACTGGCACTCGATGCCTGGTCGCAGGCCGACCCATTGACCGACCGCGAGCGCCGCGTGCTGCGGCTGGCCGGCGAAGGCCGTACCGCCAGCGAGATTGCCGAGCAGCTGGGGCTGTCGCACGGCACGGTGCGCAATTACCTGTCCGAGTGCATCGGCAAGCTGGGTGTGGCCAACCGGATCGAGGCGTACCGGCTGGCGCGGCAGAAGGGGTGGTTGTAGGGAATCATTTCCGCGCCTGCGGAGAGGTGTCACTTTCTTTGCTCGTGCAAAGAAAGTAACCAAAGAAAAACGCCGCCACATCGCGAGCCGGCGCTGCGCGCCGGTGCCCTGCGCTTCTCGGTGAATCAGGGGACGGCGCCGAACTCGCTGCGCTCAAACACCGGCGCCTCTGCGCCCCTGATTCCCCTACGATGCTCGGCTCGCTCAAGGCGGACCCAAGGTCAAGAACCAAAGCTGCACGACGATATTTGGTAGCGCCGGGCCGTGTCCGACGAGTGAAGCGGCCGCTTTCGCCTTTGATCTGAGTCCGCCTTCAAGCGAGCCGAGCACCGCAGGACCGGCGAGGGCGAAGAGGCGCGGGTGTTTGAGCGCAGCGAGTTCCCGCGCCGTCCCTCGGCGGGCCGAGGAGCGCAGGGCACCGGCGTGCGCAGCACGTCGGCTCGCGGCCGGCGGAGCGTTTCTTTGGTTACTTTCTTTGCGCGCAAAGAAAGTGACACCCTCCGAAGTCGCGGAAACGATCCGCCGGGAACGCCCGGCGAACCCGATCAATCCTTCCCGCGCGCCATCGCCTGGAACACGCCATCGCGCCGCACCCACAGGTGGAACAGCGCCGCACCCACGTGCATCAGCACCGTGGCGAACAACACATACGCCAGCAGGCTGTGCGCATTGCGCAACGCGGCATACAGCGCCGGAGTGTGCGGCACGATCGGCGGCAGGTGCAGGCCACCCCACAGCATGATCGGGTAGCCGCCAGCCGACAGCATCGCCCAGCCGATCAGCGGCATCGCCAGCATCAGCGCGTACAACATCCAGTGCGAGGCCTTTGCTGCCAGCACCTGCCAGGCGGGCAGGTCGGAAGGCAGCGGCGGCGGGCGGTGGCGCAGGCGGTTGTACAGGCGCAGCAGCACCAGTACGCCGATGGTGATACCCAGTGGGCGGTGCAGATCGATCAGCATCGGCCGCAGATGCAACGAGGCGACCATGGTCACGCCGACGAACAGCATGGCGATGATCATCAGCGCCATGGACCAGTGCAGCACCCGCGCCAGCAGGTTGAAGTGGCCGTTGCCGGTGTTCATCGTGCGGCCTCCTTCGGTTGCTCGACATTGCCGCTGGCGCGCTCGCGTTCGCGACGGTTGAAGGACTGCGAATACACCGCCGAGCGGGCGGCCAGGATCGGATCATCACTGCCGCGCACGCCACTGGGCAGGATCAGCGGATCGAAGTTGATCTGGCCGCACGCACCTTGTTCCTGCGACTGCATGCGGTCCAGGCTGAGTACGCCGGCCACCACCTGATCGCGCGACTCGGGCCACGGCACCGACGGATCATCAATGGCATCACCGGGCTCGGCGGTGGTCACGACCAGGTTCCAGCGTACCGGGCCGCTGGCCAGGCGCTGCTGCAGTTCCTGGCTGAGGAAATCGACACTGGCCTGCTTGCGCGTTTCCGCATCCATCTCCACCACCGGCGCCTGTGGCTGCCAGCGCCAGCGCACGGCACGCTTCTGGCCCTGCGCGTTGGTGAACCAGAAGCTGTTGACGCTGTTGAAGGTGGTGTCGGCCCAGCTGCTGGTCCACGGTGCCGTCTTGGCCCACTGCTGGAACGCCTGTGCACTGGGGTACTTCGCCAGCACTGCAGCCATCTTCTGCGGGTCGGGCTTGCCGGTGGCGGGGTCCGGAATGGAGGCGCGTGTCTGCGCGTAGAACGCCTCGGCATCGGGCACGGCGAAGAACGGGAAGCTGTTCATCGCCATCCGCCATTCCTGGCCGTCATCGCTGACCATCTGCACCGCCAGGCTGCGCACGCGTGCGGTGTTGTCGGCGCCGTAGGGGGCGCCGCCGCCGATCGACAGGCGGCCCATCACCGGTACGCGGCGCTGCGAGAACACGCGGGCGCTGGACAGGGTGGGCGCCTGCGCGCTGGGTTCGAACCAGCCGCTCACGCAGATGCCCTTGCTGTGCGCGCGTCGGAAGCCCGGATGGGCCGGGCCGGTGGCCTCGATGGTGTCGGTGAAGCGCTGCGCGGTCAGGCGGTTGCCGATCCAGCCGGCCAGCCAGGCGAAGGCCAGCGCGACCGCACCCAGAATGAGTGCGATCAGTGCGATCCAGGGCAGCGGCGAATGTTTGCGTGGTGCGCCCGGCGTCTGGCCAGCGCGGGTGTAGCGGAAGAGCGACATGGTCGGAGTCCTGCCTTCACGGAACGTGTGGGTGGTCGACCCACACATCCTCGCAGAACCCTTCCAGGCCCGGTATTCAAATTTTCGTCAAGATTGCCGGGACGGCGTGCCGACCAAGGTCGGCACCCACCCGATCAGCTGTAACGCGCCTTCAGCATCGCCCACGCCGAGCGCAGCGCCAGCGCTTCGCCACCGGCCGGACGGCCCGGGCGCTCACCGTCGTTCCAGGCATACACATCCAGATGCGCCCAGCGCTGGCCGTCTTCCAGGAAGCGCTCCAGGTACAGCGCGGCGGTGACCGAGCCGGCCATGCGCGAGCCGGCGTTGGCCAGATCGGCGATGCCGCTGGTCAGGTAACGCAGGTAGGGGCGCCACAGCGGCATGCGCCAGACCGGGTCGCGGGTCGCATCACCGGCCTGCAGCCACTGCTGCGCCACGTTGTCGTCATTGCTGAAGAGCGCCGGCAGATCCGGGCCCAGCGCGATGCGCGCGGCGCCGGTGAGGGTGGCAAAGTCCAGCACCAGGTCGGGCTTCTGTTCGCTGGCGAAGGTCAGTGCATCGCACAGGATCACGCGGCCTTCGGCGTCGGTGTTGTCGATCTCCACGCTCAGGCCCTTGCGGGTGGCGATCACTTCGCCCGGGCGGAATGCATCCGGGCCGATCGCGTTTTCCACCGCCGGCACCAGCAGGGTCAGGCGTACCGGCAGCCCGCGTGCCATCACCAGGCCGGCCAGGGCCAGTGCGTGCGCGGCGCCGCCCATGTCCTTCTTCATGTTGCGCATGCCGTCGGCCGGCTTGATGTCCAGGCCGCCGGTATCGAAGCACACGCCCTTGCCGACCAGCACCAGTGCCGGATCGGTGTCCTTGCCCCAGCGCAGCACGACCAGGCGCGGTGAGCGGTGCGAGGCGCGGCCCACCGCGTGGATGGCCGGGAAGTTCTGCTTCAGCAGTTCGTCGCCGGTAATCGCCTCGACCTGCGCGCCGTGCGCATCGGCCAGCGCGCGCGCGGCGTCTTCCAGCTGCTGCGGACCCATGTCTTCGGTCGGGGTGTTGACCCAGTCACGCACGCGCAGGCTGGCGGCGATCAGGTCGGCCACTTCGCCGGTCGGCTCGGCCACCAGGCGCGCCGGCGCACGGTGGCGCTTGCGATAGCGGTCGAAGCGGTAGCTGCCCAGGCCCCAGCCCAGCTGCAGCAGCGCCAGTTCGGCGGCCGGCAGTTCGCTGGCCAGCTGCCACACGCTGCCTTCCGGCAGGGCATGCGGGGCATGCGAATAGCTGTAGGCATCGGCGCGATCACCGACACCGATCACCGCTCCGGCCAGGCCATCGGCGCCGGGCAGCAACGCCGTGGTGAAGGCACCGGCGGTGAAGCCCTGCGACGCCAGCCATGCCTGGGTGGCAGCCGACTGGCCGTCCTTCCAGGCCGCGAACTGCTCGCGGTCCAGCACGTACAGCGGCAGTGCTGCGGCGGTGTCGGCAGTGAAACCAGTGATCTCGCTCATGCGTCAGGTACTCCGGGATGCGGCAGCGTCGAGGTTGGCGACCAACCAGTCGGCCAGGCCGGTAAGGGTGTCGAACTGCAGGTCCGGCTGCAGCTGCGGATGGGTCCAGGTGGCTGCGTCGCGGTTGATCCAGCAGCCGCGCAGGCCGGCGGCGATCGCCCCGGCCACGTCCATGTCGGCGTGGTCGCCGACGTGCAGTACCTGTGCCGGTGCCACACCCAGTCGGGTGCAGGCGGCGTGGAAGATGCTCGCCTCCGGCTTGGCCGCGCCGTGCTCGCGCGCGCCCAGCTGGAAGGCGAAATGATGGGCCAGGCCGATCCGCTCCAGATCGGCATTGCCGTTGCTCAGCGCTGCGACCGGTACCCGCGCGGCAATCCGCGCCAGCGCGTCGATCGCATCGGGGTAGCACTCGACCTGATTGCGCGCGGCGAAGAACACTTCATACGCCGGCTCCAGCAGATCCAGGCTGGCGCCACTGGTGTGCAGCGCTTCGTGCAGGGTCAGCCGGCGCAGTGCGCTCAGGTCGTGATGGAGGTGCGGATGGGCGTGGTACAGGCGCTCGCGCAGTTCGCGCATTGCCGCCACCGGATACATCTCGGCCGTGGCGGGGCTGTTTTCACGCATCCACTCGTGCAGGACCAGGTCGATGCGGGCGCCGATCGGAGCGAACGGCCACAGCGTGTCGTCAAGGTCGAGGGTGATGGCTTGGACGGGGAAATTCACCCCGCCATTCTACCCCTGCCCGCGCGGGCTTTCATGCGGCGCGGCGGGCGGGGGGCGCTGGGGCTGGGCCGGGTCAGCGCAGGTTGTACGAGCAGGCGATGGTGGTCTGGCCGTCGAACTGCTGCACGTCCAGGTTGTGCCGGCCCACTTCCTTCGTATAGGTGCCCGCCACCGGGTCGGACATCTTCGCCAGTGCCGCGATCTGTTCGACGCTCGCTGAGCTGAAGTACGCAGTGAAACTGTCGATGCCGTCCTCGCCGCTGTCGCCGTCATACGACTGCAGACGGTTCACGGGCTGGCCCAGCACCATCAGCGGCGTGGTCAACCGGAACTCGCCGCTGGATTCGCCGTTCTGCGCCCGCGCCGGGGCCGGTGCCAGCAGCCGGGCCATGGCGTCGAACTGCTTGGGCGTGAGGTGCCGCTTGCAGGTCACCGCGTCGGCAAGCTGGGTGCGTGCCTGCTCGGCAGTCGGGGGCGCAGCGGCGAACGCGGGAGCGGCAAGGCAGGCCAGGGCGAGGCAACGCATAGCGAAAGCGATCATCCGAACGGATCCATCCGAAAAAAGGGGGCCATAGTCTGCCACTTCGTCCCAGTTTCGGGTTCCGCCATCTGCGTCCTTCATTTACTGATGCCGTTATTCCAGCAGCCGTGCCCAGCCCTGCATGCCGTCCAGGCGTGCCAGCACCAGCTTGATGCATACCAGCAGCGGCACCGCCAGCAGCAGCCCGATCATGCCC
The DNA here is from genome assembly GCF_029841665.1 of Stenotrophomonas sp. GD03819. Taxonomy (NCBI): domain Bacteria; kingdom Pseudomonadati; phylum Pseudomonadota; class Gammaproteobacteria; order Lysobacterales; family Lysobacteraceae; genus Stenotrophomonas; species Stenotrophomonas sp. GD03819. The sequence continues at coordinate 38,332 of NZ_JAOCEW010000011.1, read as the reverse complement.
CAGGCCCAGCCGAACACCATCAGCGCCAGGATCAGTACCAGTGGCGACAGCTTCATGCGACGGCCCAGCACGATCGGGGTCACCATCTGCCCTTCCAAGGTGTGCAGGCCCAGGTAGGCGGCGGCCGGCAGCAGGGCCTGCAGCGGGTCGCGGAACTCGACGAAGCCCATCAGCAGCATCAGCGCCACGCCGATCAGCGGGCCCACGTAGGGGGCGAAATTGAGCAGTGCGGCCACAGTGCCCCACAGCAACGCCTCCTGCAGGCCGATGCCGAGCAGCATCAGCACGCCGGCGAACACCAGGCCCACCAGCGTGTTGATCACGCTGATGGTCAGCACATAGCGCGAAACCTCGCGCTCGATCGAGCGTAGGATGTCACTGGTGAATCGCTGCTGCTGGCGGTTCGGGAACAGGGCGATGGCCGCGCGCTGCAGGCTCTGCCCATAGATCATGAAGAACAGCGTGAGCAGCACCACCGCCAGCACCGAGGCGGCCAGCCGCGGCGCGCGGGTCAGCATGCGATAGGGGTCGTCCATCTGGGTGCGGATCACCTGCACCTTGTGGTTGCTGTCACCACCGGCCACGCGGGCGAAGTTTTCCGCCGCCTGGTTGGCCTGCTGCACCGGTTTGGTCAGGTCCTGCACCTGGCGGGCGACCTTGCGCAGCTGCTGCGGTGCTTCCTGCGCCCATTCCATGGCCGGGCCGATCAGCTGCACCGCCAGCGAACCGGTCACGCCCAGCCCGGCGCCGAGGATCAGCAGTGCGCCGAGTGCGCGTGGAATCCACAGCTTCTGCAGCAGGCGCAGGATCGGATTGCCGACCAGCGCGAAGAACATCGCCAGCAGCACCGGCAGGATGATGTCCTGTGCCGCCCACAGGGTGTAGCCCACCGCCAGAGTGGCCAGCACCACCAGCGACATCGGTCCGCGCGGGCGCGATGCGGGCGGCAGCGGAACGTCGGGCTGTTCGGGGCCGGCCGGTGACGGGGACAGGAGGGACTCGCTCATCGACGCACCAACCGGGAAGGGGAGCGCATTATCCGCCGGCCGCGATCGGCGCGGCGGATTCCATGGTTCAACGTTCGGACAGCTCGGTGGCCGCTTCGGCCGGACGCGGTCCGCGCAGGTCCGGTTCCGGTCCTGGCTCCGGCACGGAGCGTGGTGCCGGTGCCGGCCGTGCTTCGGCAGCGGAGGCCGCCGCCTGTGCCTGTTCGCTGGCCTCGTCGGCTTCTTCGGCCGCGTCGTCGGCGGTGGCTGCGGCCTGCGCCGCCATCGCCGTGGCGAACGCCGCCTGTGCACTGGCGAACAGGTTCGAGACCGAGCCCACCATCTGCAGCCAGCGGGCACCGTTGACCTTGCCCGGCACTTCCAGCTTGCCGGCGATGAAGCCACCGGCCAGGCCGACCACCACGATGCGCAGCGGCGACCAGCCTTTTCGCCAGACGTCGCTGAGCGTGGACCAGTGGTCCTGGGTCTCGCCCAGACGCACGGTCACCACCTGTTCGCAGCGTTTCACCCGCCGTTGCAGCGCGCCGAACTTCATGGCTTGCCCTCGGGCAGCTGCACCTCGGCATCGGGATCGTCTTCGCTGGGTTCGTCGAACAGGCCCAGGCGTGACAGCTGGCGCCGGGTAGCGTGCATGCCGGTGTGGTGGAAGAAGTAGGACACCCGCCAGATCGCATAACCGGTGACGGCCAGGCTCAGCAGCGAGGTGATCAGCAGGGCCTGCAGCCAGCTCAGGCCCCAGCTCTGCAGCAGGGCGATGAGGGTGGCGGCCATCAGCAGCCAGGCCGAGGCACCGAACACGATCGCCACGCCGGCCCAGGCCAGTGCACGACCGAACGCACTGCGTGCCATCGCGAAGTCGGCCGAGGCCAACCGGCGCAGCGAGCGCAGCGTGTGCTTGGCCGAATCGGCAGCGGCACGACCGGCCGCACCGACCTGGCGGATGCTCTCATCCAGCGGCGGGGTGGCCGCTGGATCAGGGGCTTGCGCGTTGTCTTCGCTCACGCCGCGGCTTACTTGTCGCTGCTGCCGCGGGCCAGCTTGGCGATGATCCAGCCGGCAGCGAAGGCAACACCGAACGAGGCCAGCGGACGTTCACGGATCAGCTCCGCGGCGCTGTCGATCAGGTCCTTGCCCTTGTCCATCAGCGCATCCACCTGCTCCTTGGCGGCGGCACCACCGAACTCGGCGGCGGCCAGGCCGGACAGTGCGCTGTCGGACAGTTCAGCCTTGACGTTGGCTTTGCCGATGCGAAGCTCGTCGGTCGCTGCGCCGGTTGCACCCTTGATTGCACCGCCGGCGGCCGACGCGGCCTGCTTCAGGTGGGAACCGGCTTCACCCAAGTGTTCCTTCAGGTTCTCGGTATTGGTGGGGCTCATCGAATCACTCCTGTTGCGATGGGGGAACGGGTGTCGGCGGTGCCGACCTGGACTGACAGCAATAGCATTGCCGGGGTATAGGGGGTGTTACGGCAGGGCGATCAGCGCATCACGAGCTGGCCCTGCTGCTGGCCATTGTTGCGCAGCACGCGTATCACCAGGGTCGGCGGGCGCTGCTGGAAGTTGGCGCGCCAGCTGGCCAGGTCGGCGAATTCGCCCACCGTGGCATCGGTGATGATGTCGCCCTGCTGCAGGCCGTTGCTGGCCGCGCGGCTGCCGCGCTTGACCTCGCTGACCAGCACGCCGCCGACACCGGACTGGCGCAATGACTCGGGCAGGTCGACGAAGGTGGCCCCGGTCAGGCGCGGGTCCAGGCTCTCGCCGGTGACCGCGCGCGCCTGTTCCTTCAACGTTGCCTTGATCTGCAGCGGCTTGCCCTCGCGGCGCACGTCCAGCGTCAATGCGCTGCCGACCGCGGCCAGGCCTTCCACGTTGTGCAGGGCTTCGGCGCTGTCTACACGTTGGCCGTTGGCCGAGACCACCACGTCGCCCGGCTTCAAGCCGGCGGCGGCGGCGGCCGAACCGGCCAGCACGCGCGTGATCAGCGCACCACGGGTTTCGCCCAGGCCCAGGCCCTGCGCGATCTGCGCGGTCAGGTTCTGGCTTTCCACGCCCAGCGTGCCGCGCACCACCACGCCGTGCTTGACCAGCTGGTCGACCACGCTGCGTGCCAGGTTGGAGGGAATCGCCAGGCCCAGGCCGATGTTGCCGGCCATGCTGCCCTGCGGGTTGAAGCTGGCGGTATTGATGCCGATCAGCTGGCCCTGCAGATCGACCAGTGCGCCACCCGAGTTGCCCGGGTTGATCGACGCATCGGTCTGGATGAAGTTCTGGTAGCCCAGCCCGCGGATACCGCTGCGGCCCACCGCCGAGACAATGCCCGAGGTGACCGTCTGGCTGAAGCCGAACGGGTTGCCGATGGCCACCACGAAGTCGCCTACCCGCAGCTGGTCGCTGTTGCCGAGCTTTATGTCGGTCAGGTTCTGCGCCGGGATGCGGATCAGCGCGATGTCGGTGTCGCGGTCCGAACCGAGGAATTCGGCCTTGACCGTGCGCCCGTCGGCCAGTGTCACCTGTACGTCATCGGCGTTGTCGATGACATGGTGGTTGGTCAGTACCAGGCCCTCCTTGGCGTCGATGATCACGCCCGAGCCCAGCGATTCGTTGATGCGTTCCTGCGGGATGTCCGGGAACAGGCGGCGGAAGAACGGGTCGTTGAAGAAGGGGTTGCGCACGCGCACCACCTGCTTGGTGTTGACGCTGACCACTGCCGGCATGGCCTTCTCCAGCATCGGTGCCAGCGACGGCACCGCCTGTCCGGCTACCGAGGCGGGCAATGCCGCCGTGGTCGGCAGCACCGCTGGCAGCGGCGCGGCATCGGCACGGTTGTCCAGGTGGGCATTGATGCCGGTGGCAACGAAGCCACCGAAGGCGGCGGCGATTGCGAGCGTGAGCAGGGTGGGAAGCGGTCGCATGGGAGTCGGTTCGCTGGCGTGGGTGGGGGCGGTTCGGCCCTACGGTAAAACAAGCTGAATGAGTGTGTCGCGATCTGGATAAATGCGCCATGAAAACCGGCGCCCGGAACGTGGGTCGGCATCGCCATCTGTGGGGCGGTACCGACAGCATAGGGCGTGCTTCTCAACGTGCCGACGTCTGCCGAAGCGCATGTGGATACAGGCCGATACTTGCGCAGTTCTGCGCATCCTGGTGCCGCGATGCGCCATATCGCACGCCTTTCGCTGTATTCGGACTTGTGCACGCAGGCAGCACCTGCCGCTACCCGGATCGTGCGGCGCAGCACTGAAAAAAAGGGGTTTCCTGTCAACCCACTGTGCTCGCGAGGGCGCCCGGCTACACCATTGCCGTCGCATCAGATGCGATTGCTCGCGCGCGCCCCGTTCCACGATCGTCAATGTCGGTATAGCATCGCCCCGTTTTGATACTTAAGGCCCCCAGGAGGGCAACATGAGCAACGGTAATGGTGTGTCGGTCGTGACCGACGCCGTCGAGAACGTCAAAGAAACCGCCACCAACGTTGGCGAGACCATCGCCCACGCTGCCGAAGACGCAGTGAAGTCGGTCAAGAAGACCGTCAAGCGCGCCACCAAGGCTGCCGGTACCCGCGTTGCCAAGGCCAAGAAGGCCGTGGCCAAGGTCGAGAAGACCGTTGCCAAGAAGGCCGAGAAGGCTGCCAAGTCGGTCGGCAAGACTGTTGCCAACGCCAAGAAGAAGCTGGAAGCCGCCAAGAAGAACGCCAAGGCCGAAGCCGCTGCCCTGAAGAAGGAAGTGGCCAAGAAGAAGGCAGCTGCAGGCAAGGCTGTGACCAAGAAGGCCGCCGCTGCCAAGAAGACCACCAAGGCCGCCACCAAGGCTGCCGGCAAGAAGGTCGCTACCGTGAAGAAGGCCGCCACCAAGAAGGCTGCCGTCGCGAAGAAGACCGTTGCCAAGAAGACCGCGGCCGCCAAGAAGGTTGTCGGCAAGAAGGTCGCTACCGCCAAGAAGGCCGTGGCCAAGAAGACCGTCGCCGCCAAGAAGGTCGCTGGCAAGAAGGCCGTGGCTGCGAAGAAGGTTGTCGGCAAGAAGGTTGCCGCCACCAAGAAGGTCGCCACCAGGAAGACCGCGGCCGCCAAGAAGGTTGTGGGCAAGAAGGCTGCTGTCGCCAAGAAGGCCGTCGGCAAGAAGACCGCCGCTGCCAAGAAGGTTGTCGGCAAGAAGACCGCCGTTGCCAAGAAGGCAGTTGGCAAGAAGGTTGCCGCCACCCGCAAGACGGTCGCCAAGAAGGCTGCGCCGCTGAAGAAGGTCGCCGCCAAGAAGGCTCCGGCCAAGAAGGCCGTGCGCAAGGTCGCCAAGCGCAAGTAATCGCGCCGTGACCGAAGGCCCTGCCACCCCCCGGGTGGTGGGGCCTTTCGCGTTTCTGGGACGCGGTCTGGGGCAAGATGCAGGTTGTTCCCGCCGGAGCCCCGGGCATGCGTGGTATCGACTTCAGTTCCTGGCAGGGCGTGCTGTCCACCTTGGCCGGCCTGGTCCTGATCACCCTGCTGGGCGTGGGCATCCGCCTGCTGGTGATGCAGACCCTGCAACAGCGCCGCGAGCGCGAGAACCGGCAGATCAACGAACGGCTGCGCACGCTGATGGCGGCCTACAAGACCCTGGGCGGTTCGTTCACCGGCGAACTGGGTGTGGATCCCAGCCATCGCCGTGACCTGCGCCAGCGCGAGGATGCCGAGGGCATCGCCGAGCCCCGTTCGGATCGCGCGCGCCGCATCCGTGATGCCGTTGAAGCGGCGTTGTCGGACATCCTGCTGCTGGGCACCGACGAACAGGTGCGGCTGGCCGCGCGTGCCGCCAATGAACTGGCACAGGGGCGGCCGGTACATACCCACGAACTGGTGGTCTCGCTGCGCGACTTCGTGCGCGAAGCGCTGGATCTGGCGCCGATTCCGGCCGACCTGCAGATACCGCCGCAGGGGCCGACCCGGCCGGGTGGCGCCAGTGGCGGCGGCAAGGGCCGCAACGAGGGCGATGCCAAGGGCGGTCGCGCGGGTGGAGGAGGTGGCGGTGGCGGAATGGGCGCTGGCATGGGGGGTGTCGGCCTCGGCGCCGGCGCCGCTCTGGGCGCCGGCCATGCGTCTGCCAGCGATGAAACGGACGCGCGCTGAGCACGTCCGCCCGGTTCAGCGCGTCAGCTCGTAGAGCGGCACGAAGCCGCCGTAGATCATCCGCGCGCCGTCGAACGGCATCGGATTCTTCGCAGGATCAAACCGCGGGTCATCCATCATCTTCTTCATGCCGGCGTCGCGGGTCGGCTTGTCCGGCCATTCGATCCAGGAAAACACCACCGTCTCGTCCGGCGTGGCTTTCACTGCGCCGAAGAAGTCGGTGGTCTTGCCGTGCGGCACGTCATCGCCCCAGCACTCGACCACGCGCAGCGCGCCGTATTCGATGAAAACGGGATCCCCTGTGCGTGCGTGGGCGAGGAACTTCTCCTTGTTGGCGGTGGGCACCGCCAGGACGAAACCATCGATGTAGCTCATTGCCTGCCTCCGGATGGACCGTGCCGCATGCACGGCCTTCAAGTACCCGACGAACCAGGGCGTCGTGGATCGACATCCTGCAACCGACAGTCGTTGTGCCGATGAAATGCACGCGCGCCGCGCGCGTATGCCAGAGACAGCCTGAATCAAGCCAAAAAATTCAGCAATGCGAAGAACGCTGTTTTCAGGGAGCGTTGTGGCGAATAACGGAGAATTTACATTCCCGATGCGATGGCGCCCTGGCGCTGCTGCACACCATAAGAAAGTAAAAGGTGTACCCCCATGAAGAATTCGCTGATTGCTCTGGCCCTGGCCGCTGCCCTGCCGTTCACCGCCTCGGCTGCTGAGAACCTGTCGTACAACTACGCCGAAGCCGACTACGCCAAGACCGATATCGACGCGTTCAAGGCCGACGGCTGGGGCGTGAAGGGTTCGTACGGCTTCCTGCCGAACTTCCACGCTTTCGGTGAGTACAGCCGCCAGGAAATCGACCACACCAACATCAAGCTGGACCAGTGGAAGATCGGCGCCGGCTACAACGTTGAAATCGCCCCGACCACCGACTTCGTTGCCCGCGTTGCTTACCAGAAGCGCGACCAGAAGCACGGCCTGGACTTCAACGGCTACAGCGCTGAAGCGGGTATCCGCACCGCCTTCGGTGCCCACGCCGAAGTCTACGGCATGGTCGGTTACGAAGATTTCTCGAAGAAGCACGGCATCAATCCGGAAGGCCAGTGGTACGGTCGCCTGGGTGGCCAGGTCAAGCTGAACCAGAACTGGGGCATCAATGGCGAGCTGAAGATGAACCGCGACGGCGACAAGGAATACACCGTCGGCCCGCGTTTCAGCTGGTAATAGCTTCCTCGGCGCGCCTGCGCGCTGAAGATGCCTCGACAGGCCCGGCGCATGCCGGGCCTGTTGCGTTGTGACGACCCGAAACCGCAGCTGAGCATGTTCCGGGGCCGCTGCTGCGTTGCAATAAATTGGATTCCGCTGCTCCCGGCGCGGGCCTACGGTGGGCACTTCGTACCGTCGGATCCATGTGATGCCGCCTGCCGTTCCCGCTCTGCCCCTCGATCGGCCCCGCCGCCTGGCAATGCTGGCGCCGCATCCCGTGCTGCGCCTGGGGGTGGAGGTGGTGCTTTGCCAGCACGGTGGCGTGCAGGTCTGTGGCAGCTTCACCCGCGAAGGTGATCTGCTCGATCTGCTGCAGCGCCAGCCGGATGGCATCGACCTGTTGCTGATCGACCTGCTGGCGCCGTGCGGACCCGAACAGGGCCTGGCCCTGTTGCGGCTGTTGTCGCGGCGCTGGCCGCTGCTGCCGGTGCTGGTGCTGTCTGCGCACTGCAATGCCAGCACGGTGACCATGGCGATGCAGGCCGGCGCGCGCGGCTTTCTGTCAAAGGGAACCACGCCGGAGATGCTGCGGCGCGCAGTTGACGTACTGGCGCGTGGCGGCCGCTTCGTGCCCCCGGAGTTGCGCACGCAGTTGAGCCGATCGCGCATGCGGCGCACACCGGCGCCGGTGCTCACGCCCTTGAGCCGACGCGAGCGCGAGGTGCTCCGGCTGGTCCTGCAGGGCTGCACCACCGGGGAGGTGGCGCGGCGCTTCGGGCGCACGGCCAGTACGGTCAGCACGCAGAAGCGGACCGCCTACGAGAAGCTGGGCATCCACAGCGATGGTGAGCTGTTCCGCATCCGGCACCTGCTCGAATGCGGATGAGCGGGCTTACTCGCCCTGGTACTGTTTCTCTTCCACCAGCGCCGAACCGGCCACGCGGTTGATCTCGTTCTTCACCTGCACGCGCTCACCATTGGTGCCATAGACACCGCGTGCCAGCTGGATGAAGGCATCGTCGAATACCTGGGCCGCTTCCTTGTCGCGCAGCTGGTCCTGGATGTCCCACATGCGCTCGTTGATCGCCTTCAGCTGCTGCTGCAGCGCGGCCAGGGCCGGCTGTGCCTGCAGCTGCTGCTGCAACAAGGGCAGCAGGCCGTCCAGTTCGGTGCGCACGTTGGCCAGTTTGGCCGCATCGTCGATGCGCTCGGCCTTGATCTGGAGAATGGTGATCTTGTCGATCAGCTCGCCGATCGATACCGGGGTCAGGATGGCGTCCACGCGGTTGGTTCCTGGAAACAGGGCGCCATGATACCGCGCTGCTGGCATGTGGCCCCGATCCGCGGGATTTACGCCGAATTTGCGCCACGGGCCCGGCAGCACCCTCGATCCGTTACGGCCACCGCCTCGACACTGCGTTCCCGGCGGCGTGACCGCCTTCGACGAGGAACACAGTGCAGTGAACAGCAAGGGGATGATGGCGGCGGTGGTGGCCGCCCTGGCAGGGCTGCTCGGAATCGGCAGCGCGCAGGCACAGGTACAGGTCAGTGGCAGTGCGGCGTTGACCAGTGACTACGTGTGGCGTGGCAGCTCGCAGAGCGACGGCGACCCGGCGGTGCAGGCGGGCGCGAAGGTTTCGATCCCATCGGGTTGGTACGCCAGCGTGTGGGGCTCCAACGTTTCGTTCAAGCCGGACAACGGCGCGCGCAGCGAGTTCGACCTGGTGGCGGGCTGGTCCGGTGCGCTGGCCCCGGACTGGACACTGGATGCCAACCTGACCCGCTACATGTACCCGGGCACCGGCCGCGCGCTGGACTGGACCGAACTCAATACCACCGTGACCTGGAAGCAGCGCGCCTGGTTGCAGGTCGCCCATTCCAGCGATGCATTGGCCGGCGGCCATCGCGGCACCTATGCCCAGTTGGGCGTGCGGGTACCGCTGCACGAGCGGTTCCGCCTGGAGGCGGCGGTGGGCCAGTATTGGCTGGCCACCGCGCAGGGTCCGGATTACCTGCATGGCCAGCTCAGTGCCATCGCCTCGCTGACCCAGGCATGGGAGCTGCGTGCCACCGTGCATGACACTGACAGCGCGGCCAAGCGCCTGTTCCCGGGCAATGCCGGGGGGCGTTGGGAGCTGGCGCTGCAGGGCAGCTTCTAGTTCGACGACACCGCCTGGCGCGCACGCAGCGCGCCGGGCAGCCACAGCAGCAGGGCCAGCACGGCCACCGTGGCACCGGCCACGCAGACGCCGGTCCAGCCGAAGCGCTGGTAGACCTGCGCCGACAACAGCGAACCCAGCGAACCGCCGATGAAGTAGCCGGTCATGTAGCCTGCATTGAGGCGGTTGCGTGCGGCCGGTTGCAGTGCATAGATCAGGTTCTGGTTACTGACGTGCAGCAGCTGCGCGGCCAGGTCCAGCACCACCACGCCGACCAGCAGCGCCAGCAGCGAGTGTGCCGACAGCCCCAGCGGCAGCCACGAGAGCAGCAACAGCAACAGCGCGATGGCGGTGGCGCGGCCGGTCTGCCCGCGGTCGGACATGCGGCCGGCCAGGCCAGCCGCCAGCGTGCCTGCGGCGCCGACCAGTCCGAACAGGCCGATGGTGGCGTCGCTGTAGGCGTAGGGCGGTTGTGCCAGCAGGAACGCCAGTGGCGTCCAGAAGATCGCGAACATGGCGAAGCTGCAGGCGCCAAGCAGCGTGCGCTGGCGCAGCACCGGTTCCTGTACGAACAGCACACCGATCGAGCGCAGCAACGCGAAGTAGCCAAGGCCGGCGCTGTGGTGGAAGCGCGGCAGGCCGCGCTGCAGTGCCAGCGCGGTCAGCACCAGGGTGCCGGCGGCGATCGCGTACACCAGGCGCCAGTCGCCCAGGCTGGAAAGCAGGCCGGCCACGGTACGTGCCAGCAGGATGCCCAGCAGCAGGCCGCTCATCAACGTGCCGACCACGCGACCGCGATGTTCCGGCGCGGCCAGCGTAGCGGCAAACGGCACCAGCACCTGCGCCACCACCGAGAACAGGCCGGTGATCGCGGTGCCTACCAGCAACCAGGCCAGCGACGGCGCGCAGGCACTGATCACCAGCCCGCCGGCGGACAACAGGCTCATCACCACGATCAGGCGGCGGCGTTCGAACAGGTCTCCCAGCGGCACCAGCAGGATCAGTCCGGCGGCATAGCTCAGCTGTGCGGCAGTAACCACCATGCCAACCTGGCCGAACGGCACACCGAAGGCATCGGCAATGGTGTGCAGCAGCGGCTGCGCATAGTAGTTGCTGGCCACGGCCACGCCGGTAGCCACCGACATCAGCAGCACCTGCCATCGGTGCAGAGGGGGGAGGGACGGACTCACGCGGTGTTCCAGAGAAGCGGGGTGCACAGTGTCCGCCTGCTGCAGCGATGATGGAAATGAATCATCATCATCCCTGTCATCTGGAAACGAGATAGCAGGGTGAACCTCAAGCAGCTCGAGTTTGCCGTCGCCCTGGCCGAGGAAGGCAACTTCACCCGCGCCGCCGAACGCTGCCATGTGGTGCAGTCCGCACTCAGCCACCAGATCGCCGCACTGGAGCAGGAACTGGGCACGCCGCTGTTTGAACGCCTGCCGCGCCAGGTGCGGGCCACCGCCGCCGGTGAGGCCATGCTGGTGCATGCGCGGCAGGCCTTGGCCAGCCTGCGCCATCTGCGTGCCGACGTGGCGGCGGTGAGTGGCGAGGTGCGCGGGCTGCTGGCGATCGGGCAGATTTCCTCGCTGACTGGCATCGACGTGGTGGCGATGCTGGCCGCCTTCCAGCAGGTGCACCCGCAGGTGGAATTCCAATTGCGGGTCGACAAGAGCGAGGACCTGATCGCGCAGGTGCAGTCGCGCGACCTGGATGTGGCGCTGGTCGGGTTGGCACCCTCGGTCGGCCTGGACGGGGTCTGCCACCAGATGCTGCAGGAAGAAGACCTGGTGGCGGTGCTGGCGCCGTCGCACCGCCTGGCCCGGCGCAAGGGGCTGCCATTGACCGAATTGCAGGACGAGGCGCTGGTCGACTTCCCGCGCGGCACTGGTGCGCGGCGGCAGACCGACGATGCCTTCGCCGCCGCTGGCCTGCCGCATGCGGTGCGCTTCGAGGTCAATCTGATGGAACTGATCGAGCGCTTCGTCCGCCATGGGCTGGCGGTCGGCATCGTGCCGGCGTTGATCGCCGAAGGCTTTGAAGGCGTGGTGCGGATTCCGCTGCAGCCAACCCCGACCCGCCGCGTGCACCTGGTCTGGCAGCGGCTGCCGACACCGGCGGCGCGGGCGTTCGTCGAGGCCGTGCTTAGCCGCGCAGGCGCAGGCTCAGGCCCTTGAGGAAATTGCGCAGCATCTGGTCCAGGCAACGCCGGTAGTTGGTGTGGCCGGGCTGGCGGAACAGCGCGCCCACTTCCGACTTGGACACGTTGAAACCGGCGCTGGCGAAGATCTCCATCAGATCGACGTCGCGCAGCTGGAACGCCACGCGCAGCTTCTTCAGCACCAGGTTGTTGTCGATGCGGGTTTCCACCGCACGCTGCGGCTGGCTCTCGTCGCGACCGCGCAGGTGCACGATCAGGCCATCGAGGAAGTGCGCCAGCGCGCTGTCGTTCATCGCCTCGAAACCGGCTTCGTCCTCGCGGCGCAGCCAGGCCTTCACCTGCTCGGGATCCACGGCGAAGGCCGGGTCGGCCATCTGGCACAGGGTCACCACGTGGTGGTCGCCCAGATCCAGGGAGTAGCGCACGCTGCGCAGGACATCGTTGTTGATCATGGCCCAATTGTACCGGTCACCCCGGCAGGAGGGGCCGGATCTGGCCGATCAGGCAACGCAACCCCCCGCCGACGGTGCCAGAATGGGGGTCTGGTTTTTCCCCCTGGAGTTGCCTGATGACCCGCACTGTCCTGATTACCGGCGCCACGTCCGGCTTCGGCGCCGCCGCCGTCCACCGCTTCGCCCAGGCGGGCTGGAAGGTGATCGCCACCGGCCGCCGCGGTGAACGCCTGCAGCCGCTGGTCGAGCGCTACGGCAAGGACGTGGTGCACGCGGCTGCCTTCGACATCCGCGATCCGGTGGCGATGGAAGCCGCGTTGCTGGCACTGCCGCCGGCCTTCGGCGAGATCGATCTGCTGGTCAACAATGCCGGCCTGGCGCAGGGCACCGCGCCGGCACAGAGTGCCAAGCTGTCGGACTGGACCACGATGATCGACACCAACATCACCGCGCTGGTGACCCTGACCCATCGCCTGCTGCCGCAGCTGGTGGAGCGCAAGGGCGCGATCATCAACATTTCCTCGGTGGCCGGCGTCTACCCGTATCCGGGCGGCAACGCCTACGGTGGCACCAAGGCCTTCGTCAGCCAGTTCTCGCTGGGCCTGCGTTCGGACCTGCATGGCACCGGCGTGCGCGTGACCACGATCGAGCCGGGCATGGCCGAAACCGAGTTCACGGTGGTGCGTACCCATGGCGACCAGGCGGCGTCGGACAAGCTCTATACCGGCGCCAACCCGATGACCGCCGAAGACATCGCCGAACAGATCTTCTGGGTAGCCAGCCTGCCGCCGCACCTGAACATCAATCGCCTTGAACTGATGCCGGTCAGCCAGTCCTTCGCCGGTTTCCAGGTCGCCCGCGAAGGCTGACGGTCGTTTGTAGAGTCGAGCCATGCTCGACTCCACAGAAACAAAAAAAAGCCGGGCAATGCCCGGCTTTTTCGTTCACAGCGGCAGGCTTACTGCGCCTTGATCGCCATCGCCTGCAGGCCGGTGCCGTCCAGCTTCTGCTTGGCTTCGGACAACTCGCCGGCACTGCCATACGGCCCCATGCGCACGCGGTACACGGTCTTGCCGTTGATCTGCGCCGATTCCACGCGTGCCGCCAGGCCCATCATCGCCAGCTTGGCCTTGGTCGCTTCGGCATCGCCGGAGGCACCGAACGCACCCGCCTGCAGGATGTAGCGGGCGTTGTCGGCGGCGGCCGGTGCAGCAGCGGCCGGGGTACTGGCCGCGGTCGGCGGGGTTTCCGCGCGCGCTGCCGGAGTGGCGGCGGCGCTGCTGGTCGACGCCGTCGGCGTGCTGGCCGGAGGCGTTGCCGCTGCCGGGCGTTCGCTCAGCGGTGCCGGCAGCGGACGGCTGGTGGCGGTTACCGGTGCGGTGCTGGCCACGCTGGCGGTTGCTGTCGGTGCCGGTGCAGCGGCTGCGGCCGGAACCGGCTTGCCTTCCAAAGCCGCCTGCGCGCGCTGCGCTTCGGCCTTGGCCCGGCGCTGGTCTTCGGCACGCGCGCTGGCGGCCAGTTCGGCGTCGGACATTTCAACTTCCTTGCCCGGCAGCAGGGTGTAGAAGTCGTACTGGGTGGCGGCCGGCTTCTCCGGTTCGGCCGGCTTCGGCGTGGCCGGCTGCGCGGCCGGCTGCGCGCCAACATCGCTGTCGGCATCCGCGACCGGGGCCGGCTGCGCGTTCGGGTTCGGCTGCGGACCGGCGCGAAGGAAGCCATCGCCTTCGCCCTTGAACAGGTTCGGCGCCGCCAGGAACACCACGGCTGCAATCGCCACGCCAGCGACCAGCCACACCCATCCGGGTGTTCCCTGGCTGCTGCTGTTGCGTCGTGCCTGGTTTTTGCCGCGTCGTGCTGCCATGTGTACTGCGTCTCCTGATGCTTACATTTTTTCCGGGGCGCTGACGCCCAGGAGTTCGAGGCCGTTGGCCAGCACCTGGCGCGCGGCGCAGGCCAGGGTCAGCTTGGCGTTGCGGTCGGCGGCGTCATCCACCAGCACCGGCGTCCCGTGATACCACGTGTGGAACGCGTGCGCCAATTCACGCAGGTACTGCGCCACCAGATGCGGTTCCAGCGCCACGCCGGCCGCCTCCACCACTTCCGGGTACCGCGAGATCTCGTTCATCAGCAGCAGCGAAGCGTCGTCGGCCAGGCGGCCGAGGTTGGCCAGGCCGTTGCCCTGTTCGTACATCAGGCCCTTCTCCTGCGCCTGGCGCAGCAGGCTGCAGACGCGCGCATGCGCGTACTGCACGTAGAACACCGGGTTGTCGTTGCTCTGCTGGCGGGCCAGGTCGATGTCGAAGGTCAGCTGCGAATCGGGCTTGCGCGCGATCAGGAACCAACGGGTGGCATCGCGGCCGGCTTCCTCGATCAGGTCGCGCAGGGTGAAGTAGCTGCCGGCACGCTTGGACAGCTTCACTTCCTCGCCGCCACGCATGACGGTGACCATCTGGTGCAGCACGTATTCCGGCCAGCCCTGCGGAATGCCCACTTCCATCGCCTGCAGGCCGGCGCGCACGCGCGCCAGCGAGCCGTGGTGGTCGGCACCCAGTTCGGTGATCGCGCGCTCGTAGCCGCGCTGCCACTTGGACAGGTGGTAGGCCACGTCCGGCACGAAGTAGGTGAAGGTGCCGTCGGACTTGCGCATCACGCGGTCCTTGTCGTCACCGAAGTCGGTGCTGCGCAGCCACAGCGCGCCACCTTCTTCATAGGTATGGCCCGACGCCTGCAGCTTGGCCACCGCTTCGGCTACCTTGCCGTCGGCGTACAGCGAGCTTTCCAGGAAATAGATGTCGAAGTCGACGCCGAACGCGGCCAGGTCCAGGTTCTGCTCGTTGCGCAGGTAGGCCACCGCAAACCGGCGGATCGCCTGCATGTCGTCCGGGTCCTTGGCGCCGACCACGGTGCTGCCTTCCAGGTCGACGCTGGCGCCGGCCATGTAGGCGCGGGCGACGTCGGCGATGTATTCGCCGCGGTAGCCACCTTCCGGCCAGCCGTCCTGGTCCGGCGCGATGCCCTTGATCCGCGCCTGGGTGGACAGCGCCAGGTTCTCGATCTGCACGCCGGCGTCGTTGTAGTAGAACTCACGCTTGGCGTTCCAGCCGTTGGCGTCGAGCACGCGCGCCACGCAGTCGCCGATCGCCGCCGCGCGGCCATGGCCGACATGCAGCGGGCCGGTCGGGTTGGCTGACACGTACTCCACGCCCACCGTGCGGCCATTGCCGGACAGATTGCGGCCGTAGTCGTGGGCTTCCTTGATGACCGAGGCGGCTTCGCGCTGGTACGCGGCCGGGGCCAGGTGGAAGTTGATGAAGCCGGGGCCGGCGATCTCGACCTTGCTGACGTCCTCGCTGCGCGGCAGCGCCTCGACCAATGCCTGTGCCAGTGCGCGCGGATTGCTGCGCGCGGCCTTGGCCAGCAGCATCGCGGCGTTGGTGGCGAAGTCGCCGTGGTCGCGGGTCTTCGGGCGCTCGACCACGAAGTCCGGCGGCAGGGAGTCGGCGGGCAGGGTGCCATTGGCGCGCAAGGCTTCGATGCCTTGGCTGATCAGGGCGCGGAGGAGATTTTTCACGAGGCCTGCTGTGAGAATGAGCGGCGGAATCGCCCATTTTAGCGCAGATACCCGCGCCCACGCTGACCAGAACATGCCTGTGGGGGCGGCCGATGGCGCCTGAAGGGGCCGTGCTCAGCCGAACAGGCGCGGCTGGGGCGCGGACAGAAGTCCCCGTTCAGCAAATGAAACGGGACGGCCCTCGCCCACCACGAAGTGGTCCAGCAGGCGCACGTCCACCATCGCCAGCGCCTGCTGCAGTTCGTCGGTGATGCGGGTATCGGCGCTGGAGGGTTCCGGGTCGCCGGAAGGGTGGTTGTGGCTGAGGATCACCGCCGCTGCGTTGTGCAGCAGGGCGCGCCGCACCACTTCGCGGGGGTAGACCGGTGCGGCGTTGATGGTGCCGTGGAACAGTTCCTCGCAGGCGATCAGGCGGTGGCGATTGTCCAGGAACAGGGCCATGAAGATCTCCCGTGCCTGCCCCCGCAGGCGGTGCTGCAGATAGCGTCCGACCGCGGCCGGGTTGTTGCCGACCGCTTCGCCGTGTTCTAGCTCGGCGGCCAGGTAGCGGTGGGCCAGTTCCAGCCCAGCAACCAGGGTACAGCTGCGCGCCGGACCCAGCCCGGGCAGGCGCGCCAGCTCCCGCGCGGGGCGATCGAGCAGCACCCGTAACGGGCCATGCGCCTGCAGCAGGTCGCGCGCGGTCTGCACGGCATCGCGGCCACCGAACCCGGAGCCGAGAAACAGGGCCAGCAGCTCGGCGTCGGAAAGTGACGTGGGCCCGCGCGCGATCAGCTTCTCGCGGGGGCGTTCCTGTTCGGGCCAGTCGTGGATGGGCATGCCTGCATCATCGCCAGCTTCGGCGGCATCTCCCATCGGGGCTTGCCGCGGGCCCGGGTCGGTCGATGCCTCAGTCGCGCCGGGTCTGCAGGTAGTCGAACAGTTCCTGGTTGTTCTGCAGGCCCAGCTTGCGCTTGGCTTCGGCCTTCTGCCGGCTGATGGTCTTCGGGCTGCGCCCACAGCGCTCGGCGACCTGGTTTACATTGAGACCGGCCGCCAGCAGTTCCAGCACTTCCTGTTCGCGTGCCGACAGCGGCGCCGGCTCGCGCGGAAACAGCAGGTCGCGTGCCTGCAGGTGGTGGCGCAGCTGCTGGGAGACGAATACCTGCCCCGCCATCGCGGCGTTCAGCGCCTGGGGCAGTTCGGCGAAATCGGCGCACTTGTCGACCAGGCCACTGATGCCCTCCCGCAGCAGTCCGTCCAGCAGGCCGGGATGACGGGCGCCGGTCAGCACCACCACCGGCAGGCCAGGGCAGCGCATGCGCAGCGCGTCGATCAGCTCCGGACCGTCCGGGCCGGCACCCGGCATCGAGAGGTCGGTCAGCACCGCATCGCAGTCGTGCTGGTCCACCAGCTCCAGCAGCTGGGCGCCGTCACGCGCACTGCCGACGATGTCCATCAGGTGGGTCTGCAGCACGACACGGATGCCATGCAGGACCACGGGATGGTCGTCGGCGATGATGATGCGTGGATGCACGAGGCTCCTCGAAGGTCGAACAGGCCACGGCGGGCGGCAGCCAATGCCTGATTCTGCAAAAGCACAGAGACGTAGGGGTATAGGAAAGGTCCGAAACTGTTACCGGGTGAATCCCGGGTCAACGCAGGCGGATTCCATCTGCTGATAGCCGCCCGCTATGTGCGCCCTGTACCGGGACATTACCGGCCATCGGGTAAGCTAGCGCCCTCGTTTGCACAGGAATTCCAGGTGGCTGACTCCCCCAACGCTTCCCCCGCGCCGGCGCGCGCGCTGGAAGGTCAGAAACTGCTGTTGTGTGTCGGAGGCGGGATCGCGGCGTACAAGGCGCTGGAACTGGTGCGGCGCCTGCGCGACGCCGGTGCCCAGGTGCAGGTGGCGATGACCGCCGGTGCCCAGCAGTTCGTCACTCCGCTCAGTTTCCAGGCCCTGTCCGGGCAGCCGACCCGCACCACGCTGTGGGACAGCGCCGCCGAACAGGCCATGGGCCACATCGAGCTGGCCCGCTGGGCCGACCGCATCGTGGTCGCCCCGGGGACCGCCGATCTGCTGGCCCGGCTGGCGCAGGGCCATGCCGATGACCTGGTCAGCACGTTGTGCCTGGCCAGCACCGCGCCGTTGACGATCTGCCCGGCGATGAACCACCGCATGTGGCTGCATCCGGCCACCCAGGCCAACATCGCCCTGCTGCGCCAGCGCGGCGCGCAGGTGATCGGCCCGGTCGACGGTCCGCTGGCCGAGGGCGAATCCGGTCCCGGCCGTCTGGCCGAGCCCGGCGACATCGTCGCCGCGCTGGCCGCCAATGGCAGTACCACGGCGGCGGCTGCCGCACCGGAAACCCGCGCGCTGCAGGGCCTGCGCCTGCTGATCAGCGCTGGCCCGACCTATGAAGACATCGATCCGGTGCGCTACGTCGGCAACCGCAGCAGCGGCAAGATGGGCTTTGCCCTGGCCGCGGCCGCCGCGACGATGGGCGCCCAGGTGGTGCTGGTCAGCGGCCCGGTGCAGCTGCCGACGCCGCCCGGCGTGCAGCGCGTGGACGTGCGCTCGGCCGCGCAGATGCGCGATGCCGTGCTGAAGTCGCTGCCGGCCGACATCTATATCGGTGCCGCCGCGGTGTCCGACTACACACCGCGCCAGGTGGCTGCGCAGAAGCTGAAGAAGACCGCCGACAGCCAGTCGCTGGTGATCGAGCTGGTGCGCACGCCGGACATCCTGGCCGAAGTCGCCGCGCAGACGCAGTCGCTGAAGCTGGTGGTCGGCTTTGCCGCCGAAACCCACGACGTGGAGAAGTACGCACGCGGCAAGCTGGTCGACAAGCGCCTGGACCTGGTGATCGCCAATCAGGTCGGCATCAGCGGCGGCGGTTTCGAGAGCGACAACAACGCCGCCACTGCCTTCTGGCAGGACGGTGAACAGGTATTCCCGGCCACCTCCAAGCGCGAGCTGGCCGAACAACTGCTGGCGCTGATCGCGCGGAGACTCCAGGCATGACCCAGGCTTTCACTTCCCAACCGCTGCAGGTCAAGCTGCTCGATCCGCGCTTCGGCGACAGCTGGCCGCTGCCGGCCTACGCCACCGAAGCCAGCGCCGGCATGGACCTGCGCGCGGCGCTGGATACCGCGCTGACCCTGCAGCCGGGCGACACCGCGCTGGTGCCCAGCGGCCTGGCCATCCATATCGCCGATCCGCACCTGTGCGCGGTGATCCTGCCGCGTTCCGGGCTGGGTCACCGCCACGGCATCGTGCTCGGCAACGGCACCGGCCTGATCGACGCCGATTACCAGGGCCCGCTGCTGATCAGCGTCTGGAACCGTGGCCGCGAGGCCTTCACCATCGAGCCGGGCGATCGCATCGCGCAGCTGGTGGTCGTGCCGATTGCCCGCGTCAGCCTGCAGGTGGTGGATACTTTCACCGACAGCGTGCGGGGAACGGGTGGATTCGGCCATACCGGGGTGCGTTGACAGGGGACATCGATGAGCGGCATCGGGGAAGGACAGCGGGGACGGTCGTTGGGACGCAGTGCGCCACTACTGGGGGTGCTGCTGGTCCTGCTGGCTGGCTGGTTCGGATGGAGCGCGGTGCAGCAATGGCGCCAGGAGGCCAACGGCCAGGCGCTGGAAGCTGCGCGTGACCAGGCTGTGCAAGGCCTGCAGGAGGCCGCTGCCGGCCAGCTGAAGCAGCTGCAGCAGCAGCTGAAGAACGAGCGCGTGCAGCAGGCGCTGCAGGCCGGCGATGCCGCTGCGGCGGCACTCGCGGTCCGCGAGAGCTGGACCGGCGTCGAGCACGCCGAAGTACTGACCGCCGATCTGGCCAACGCCTACGCCGACCCGGCGACCTTCGGCTATGCCCGGTTGGCGCTGCTGGAAGCCGCATTGGCCGAGACCGGCCCCAGCCTGCGCGTGGTCCGCGATGGGGGTGGCAATCGTCTTGGCCTGGCGGCACCGGTGCCGCTGGGCAGCCTGGGCCCGGCAGTGCTCTACGTGCGCCAGCCATTGCTGCGACTGACCTCGCCGCTGGACCAGGTGAGTGCGCCATCGGCCGGTTTCCTTGGCCTGCGCCAGGGCGCGCATGACCTCGTCGCCCAGGGCGATGCCAGCCTGGCTGAAAGTGCCGAAGCATTGGCGCGGCCGATTCCGGGTACGCCGTTGCGGCTGGTGGCCGCGGTACCCAATGTCGAACCCGGTCCGCTGGGCCTGGGTTCGCTGGCCAGCGCCATCGTTGCGCTGCTGCTGGCGTTCATCGCCGTGCTGCTGGTGGTGGGTCGCGGCCGCCTGCCGAAGACGCTGCCGCTGCCGCGCCGTGCGGCCGTGGCGGAAGCGGATCATGGCCCGACCCTGAGCGAGAGCCTGCAGATGGCGCCGCCGCCGGTGGCCGAGGCCAGCACAACTGAAAGTGCACCGCCGCCCCCGCCGCCGGTTCCGGCCGAGGAACTGGCGGCCGGTATCTTCCGCGCCTACGACATCCGCGGCGTGGTGGGCAGCCAACTGACGCCGAAGACGGCGGCGCTGATCGGCCAGTCCATCGGTACCGTGGCACTGGAGCAGGGCCTGCGCGAGGTGGTGATCGGCCGCGACGGCCGCCTGTCCGGCCCGGAACTGGCCGCAGGGTTGGCCGAGGGCCTGAGGCGCGCCGGTTGCGCGGTGATCGACATCGGCCTGGCACCGACCCCGGTCGTGTACTACGCCGCCTTCCATCTGCGCACCGGCACCTGCGTGGCGGTCACCGGCAGTCATAACCCGCCCGAGTACAACGGCTTCAAGGTGGTCATCGGCGGCGAGACGCTGTCCGGCGATGCCATCACCGATCTCTACCAGCGCATCATCGAAGGCCGCCTGGTACAGGCCGCCGAGCCGGGCGATTACCAGCAGCGCGATGTCAGTGCCGACTACATCCAGCGCATCGCCGACGACGTGCAGCTGGACCGCCCGTTGAAGGTCGTGGCCGATGCCGGCAACGGCGTCGCCGGTGCGCTCGCACCGCAGCTGCTGGAAGCGATCGGTGCTGAAGTCATTCCGCTGTACTGCGATGTCGACGGTACCTTCCCCAACCATCATCCCGACCCGAGCGAACCGGCCAACCTGGAAGACCTGGTGCAGACGGTCAAGCGCTTCGGCGCCGACCTCGGTGTCGCCTTCGATGGCGATGGCGACCGGCTGGGCGTGGTCACCGGCGAAGGCAGGATCATCTATGCCGACCGCCTGCTGATGCTGTTTGCCGCCGATGTGCTGATGCGCAACCCCGGCGCGATGGTGATCTACGACGTGAAGTGCACCGGCAAGCTGTCCGACCACGTGCTGCGCAATGGTGGCAGCCCGCTGATGTGGAAGACCGGGCATTCGCTGATGAAGGCGAAGATGCGCGAGACCGATGCAGAGCTGGCCGGCGAGATGAGCGGCCACTTCTTCTTCAAGGAGCGCTGGTTCGGTTTCGACGATGGCCTGTATGCGGCGGCGCGCCTGCTGGAGATCCTGGCCCAGCGCGAGGAGACCCCGGATGAGGTACTGGCAGAGCTGCCGGAGATGGTGGCCACGCCGGAGCTGAAGGTGCCGGTGGCCGACGGTACGTCACATGCGCTGGTGGCGATGCTGGTGGCGGCGGCGCAGTCACCGGACAACCCGTATGTGGGCGGCCGCCTGTCGACCATCGACGGCCTGCGTGTGGACTTCCCCGATGGCTGGGGCCTGGTGCGTGCCTCCAATACGACGCCGGTGCTGGTGCTGCGCTTCGAGGGCAACGACGAGGCGGCACTGGAACGCATCCAGGCGCTGTTCCGCAGCCAGCTGCAACCGGTGCTGGGCGAGACCCCACTGGGGTTCTGAGGTGGGGCCGGGCTGCGCCCGGCACCCGCCGAATCAACGTCAACGTCAAAGGCCGGCTATCCGTGGGATGGCGGGGCGGTGTCGGAGTGCGGGGACGCAGCAAGTACGTCCCTGTAAGCTTGGCAGCCGCATCCATGCGGCTGACACCCCGCACTCCGACACCGCCCCACCCCTGACAATGTCCTGGAGCTGTTGGTAGGTGTCGACCTTGGTCGACACAGTAGATCCACGCCATGCGTGGATGTTCTTCCGAATTCGCTTTGGTGGGTGTCGACCTTGGTCGACACACCCTCACCCCTTGAACCGCAATCCCACGCCCGGTTCGGTGAACAGGTAGCGCGAATCCAGCGCCGAATCACCCAGCTTGTGCCGCAGCTTGCCGACAAGGATGCGCAGGTAATGGGTGTCGTGCTGGTGGGTCGGCCCCCAGATCTCCTGCAGGATCTGCGGCTGGGTCACCACGCGCCCGGCATTGCGCAGCAGCAGCGACAGCAGCGCGTATTCCTTGCGCGTCAGTGCCACCGGCTCGCCATCGAGTGCCACTTCACGGCGCACCAGGTCCACATGCAGATGGCCATCGTCGAACACCGGCGGGGTGCCGTCGCTGGGCACGCTGCGCGTGCGCAGCAGCGCCCGTACCCGCGCCATCAGCTCCTGGGTACCGAAGGGTTTGGTCACGTAGTCGTTGGCGCCGTTGTCCAGCGCCCGCACCTTCTCGGTTTCGCCGGCGCGAACGGTCAGCATGATCACCGGCACCTGGCTCCATTGCCGCAGCTGCTCCAGCACCTCGTGGCCTTCCATGTCCGGCAGGCCGATGTCCAGGATCACCAGGTCCATGTCTTCGCTGGCGGCCATCTCCAGGCCTTCCTGGCCGGTCGCGGCCTGCCGTACCTGGTAGCCCTGCGCGCGCAGGCTGATATCCAGGAACCGGCGGATCTGGGTTTCATCATCGATCACCAGCACGCGCGCGGCCGGCACGCTGGCATCAATCGGGGTCGGGCTCATCGTGGGAGGCTGGCTTGAGCAGGGGCAGGGTGATGCGGATCAGGGTACCGCGACCGTCGCGTCCGGGCAGCGCCTGCACGCTGCCGCCATGCGCGCCGATCATGCCCTGGCAGATGGTCAGGCCCAGACCGGTGCCGTGGCGGCCGCGGTCGCCGCGCTCGACGCTGTAGAACATGTCGAAGATGCGCGCACGCTCGTCATCGGGAATGCCGGGGCCGGCATCGATCACGTCGATGCGCAGCTGGCCGTCCAGCTCGCGCGCCTGCACCTGCACGGCGGCATCGGGCGGCGAGAACTTGGCCGCGTTTTCCATCACATTGAACACGGCCTGCTCGACCAGCGCCGGGTGCACCCAGATCGGCGCCAGCGTGGAGGGAATATCCAGCTCCAGCCGTACCTTGGGCTGGTAGCGCTGCAGGCGCCGCGCCGCCGAGCCGATCAGTTCGTCCACGCCGATCCAGTCGCGGTTGATCTTCAATCCTTCGTGGCCGAGGCGGGTCATGTCCAGCAGGTTCTGGATGTAGCGGTCCAGCCGTTCGCCCTCGACCAGGATGGTGTCCAGCAGGGCACGGCGATCGGCTGTATCCATCGCCGTACCGTAGCTGGCCAGGCTGTCGGCCGAACCGATCATCGCCGCCAGCGGCGAGCGCAGATCGTGCGATACCGAAGAGAGCAGGGCCGAGCGCAATCGCTCGGTCTCGTTGCTGACGTGGGCCTGTTCCAGTTCGGCCACCAGCCGCGTGCGCAGCGCGGCCTGCGCGATGTCATCCACCATCGCTTCGGCCAGCTGCCGCTGCTCGGGCAGCAGGCGCGCCTGCGCGCCGGGCAGATACAGGCCGGCCACGCCGATCGCGCGGTCTTCGCCATCCAGCAGCGGCAGGAACCACCATTGCGCGCCGGCCAGAGTGTCGGTGAAGCGGCCGCTGGGCTGGCCGTGGCGCAGCGCCCAGTCGGCGGCGGCCAGATCGGTATCGCCAGGCTGGCTGCGGCCACCAGTTGCGGTATCGGCGCCGATCCGCAGCCACGCCGGCACGTCCATGGCCTGTTCCAGTGCATGCCGACCCGCCTGTGCCACCTCTCCGTTGCCGGCGGCACTGGCCAGCTGGCGGCCCAACTGCTGACGCGCACGCGCATGGCGGTTGGCGGCACGCAGCGCGATCACCTGCATGCGCAGGCGCGAGGCCAGGCGTCCGGCCACCAGCGCGGCGGCCAGGAACAGGAACACGGTGATCACGCCCTGGCGCGCGCCGATGGCGAAGGTGAAGCGTGGCGCGATGAACAGGAAGTTGTAGGCCAGGAAGCACAGGATCGCCGCCATCACCGCCACGCTGGCGCGGGTGCGCGCCGCCACCAGCACCACCGCGACGATGAACACCATCGACAGGTCGGCCATGCCCACCCAGTGTTCGGCCAGCCACGCCACCGCACAGGCCAGCGCGGTAGCGATCAGGGCTTGTGCCGGTTCATGACTGATACCGCGCATTGGCGGCAGCAGGCTCTCGCGGCGCGAGCGTGCGCGTGCCTGCGGTGTGCTGATGATGGTGATCTCGTAATGCGCGCCACGCTGGATCAGCTGCTGGGTCAGGGTGCGGTTGAACATCCGTGCCAGTGGACGTTCGCGGGTCCGGCCCAGCACCAGGGTCGACACGCCGTTGTGTGCGGCATGGTCGAGCAGGGCATCGGCGATGCTCGATCCATGCAGCAGTTCGGCGTCGCCGCCCAGCCGCCTTGCCAGCGCAAAGGCCGCATCGATCTCGCGCCGGGTCGCCTCGTCCTGGCGCCGGCCCTGCACGGTCACTACCGTCCACGGCGCGTCACGGCGCTCTGCGATGCGCCGCGCCACGCGCACCAGGTATTCGCTCTGGCCGCCGCCATCAATGGCCACCAGAACGCCGCGACGCAGGGGCAGATTGCCTTCGCCACGCGCGGCGCGGGTTTCGCGCAGGCTGCTGTCGACGCGGTCGGCGGCCTCCTGCATCGCCAGTTCGCGCAGCGCGGTCAGGTTGGCCGGTGAGAAGAACGCCTGCAGTGCCTGTGCGGCCTGTTCGGGCACATAGACCTTGCCCTGCTGCAGGCGCGCGATCAGTTCGCGCGGCGGCAGGTCCACCAGCACGATGTCGTGCAGTCGGTCGAGCACACCGTCCGGCACGGTCTCGCTGACGCGTACGCCGGTGATGCGCATCACCACATCGTTGAGGCTTTCCAGATGCTGGATGTTGACCGTGGTCCAGACGTCGATGCCGGCGTCCAGCAGCTCCATCACATCCTGCCAGCGCCGCTCATGGCGGCTGCCCGGCGCGTTGCGATGGGCCAGTTCATCCACCAGTACCAGCGCTGGGTGCCGCGCGAGCACGGCATCCAGGTCCATCTCCTGCAGGGTGTGGCCGTGGTAGGCCACCGCTTTCAGCGACAGCTGCGGCAGGCCCTCCAGCAGCGCCTGGGTATCGGCGCGGCCGTGGGTTTCCACCAGCCCGACCACCAGGTCAACGCCGCGGCGCAGCTGTTCCTGCGCGCGGGTCAGCATGGTGTAGGTCTTGCCCACGCCCGGCGCCGCGCCGAGGAACACGGTCAGCTTGCCGCCGGCTTCGCGTTGCAGGCCTTCGACCAGGGCATCGGCCTGGCGGGTACGCGCATCAGTCATGGGTGCCGCTGTCATGCCCGCCATTGTGCGCGCAGCCGGTGCAGGTCGGCATCACGGCGCCTTGGCCGCGTGGTCCAGCGCGAAGTTCAGCGTCACCACGTTCACCCGCGGCTGGCCGAACAGGCCCCACTGGCGGCCTTCGGTATGCGCCTGCACCAGCGCTTGTACGCGCGCCACCGGCAGGCCACGGGCACGCGCTACGCGTGCCACCTGCAGCTGAGCCGCCGCCGGCGACAGCTGCGGATCCAGGCCGCCTGCGGACTGGGTGACCAGATCCGCAGGCACCTGCGCCGGCGCGACACCTTCGCGTGCGGCTACCGCAGCCGTGCTGGCAGCCACGCGCTCGGCCAGTGCCGGGTTGCTGCGCGCCATGTTGGAACCGGCCGCGGCCATCGGGTCGTAGTTGGCGGCCGACGGGCGCGCCTGGAAGTAGCCGTCACCGGTGAACGGCTGCGACAGCCATGCCGAGCCGCGTACCTGGCCGTTGCCATCGCGCAGCAGGCTGCCCTCGGCCTGGGTCGGGTAGGCCAGGCCGGCGAAACCGGTGGCGATACCGGCGTAGACCGCGCCGGCCAGCAGCAGCGTGGCCAGGCCCAGGCCGATCGCCGGGCGCCAGCTTGCGCCCTCCTGCAGGCTGGCCACGCGGGCCTCGGCTTTCTGTTCGCGGGGAAGGGAAGACGAAGTGGAAACAGTACGGTTCATGCGCCGAATACCAGGACAAGAAGGAGGTCGATCGCCTTGATTGCCGCGAACGGCAGCAGCACGCCGCCGAGGCCGTACACCAGCATGTTCCGGCGCAGCAGCGCCGTTGCGGTGGCCGGGCGGAAGCGCACGCCACGCAGGGCGAGCGGAATCAGGGCGGGAATCACCAGGGCGTTGAAGATCAGCGCCGCCAGCACGGCGTTGCGCGGGCTCGACAGCTGCATCACGTTCAGTGCGGCCATGGTCGGAACGGCAGCGGCGAACAGCGCCGGCAGGATCGCGAAGTACTTGGAGACGTCGTTGGCCAGCGAGAAGGTGGTCAGCGCGCCGCGGGTGATCAGCTGCTGCTTGCCCACTTCCACCACCGCCAGCAGCTTGGCCGGGTCCGAATCCAGGTCGACCATGTTGCCGGCCTCTTTCGCCGCCTGCGTGCCGGAGTTCATCGCCAGGCCGATGTCGGCCTGGGCCAGCGCCGGGGCGTCGTTGGTACCGTCGCCGACCATCGCCACCAGGCGGCCACCGGCCTGCTCCTGGCGGATGCGCGCCAGCTTGTCTTCCGGCCGCGCTTCGGCGATGTAGTCGTCCACACCGGCCTCGGCAGCGATGGCGGCGGCGGTCAGCGGGTTGTCACCGGTGATCATCACCGTGCGGATGCCCATCGCCCGCAGCTGCGCGAACTTCTCGCGCATGCCGTGCTTGACCACGTCCGACAGCTCGATCACGCCCAGCACGTGGCGGCCCTCGGCCACCACCAGCGGGGTGGCGCCGTTGCGCGCCACCTGCTCGACGCGACCTGCAAGTTCCGCAGGCACGTTGCCACCCAGCGCCTGCACGTGAGCACGGATCGCATCGGCGGCACCCTTGCGGATCTGCCGCCCATGTTCCAGGTCCACGCCGGACATGCGGGTCTGGGCAGTGAAGGCCAGGTAGTCGGCATGGTTCGGTTCGGCGGTGGCGCAGCCCTGTTCGCGCGCAAGGCGCACGATCGACTTGCCTTCCGGGGTCGGGTCGGCCAGCGAAGACAGCAGCGCCGCTTCACGCAGCTGGCTGGCATCGATACCGGCCAACGGATGGAAGTGGCTGGCCTGGCGGTCGCCGTAGGTGATGGTGCCGGTCTTGTCCAGCAGCAGCACGTCGACGTCGCCGGCCACCTCCACCGCCTTGCCCGACTTGGCCAGCACATTGGCGGCCAGCGCACGGTTCATGCCGGCGATGCCGATGGCCGGCAGCAGCCCGCCGATGGTGGTCGGGATCAGGCACACCAGCAGCGCGATCAGCAACAGCGGGTCGACCTTGACGCCCACGGAGGCGCCGATCGCAGGCAGCGTCGCCACCACCACCAGGAAGGTCAGCGTCATCGCCGCCAGCAGCAGGGTCAGCGCGATCTCGTTCGGGGTCTTCTGGCGGTTGGCACCCTCCACCAGGGCAATCATCCGGTCCAGGAAGCTGTGGCCCGGCTCGGCGGTCACCCGCACGATGATCTGGTCGGACAGCACCTTGGTGCCGCCGATCACACCGGAACGGTCGGTGCCAGCCTCGCGCAGCACCGGTGCCGATTCGCCGGTCACCGCCGCTTCGTTGATGGTGGCCAGGCCCTGCACGATCTCGCCGTCGGCCGGCACCAGCTCACCGGCACTGACGATCACATGGTCGCCCGGGCGCAGTTCGGCGGCGGGTACCTGGGTTTCGGCCGCGCCCGGCTGCGGCGCAGCCAGCCGGCGCGCCACCAGATCCTGGCGGGCACGGCGCAGCGAGGCGGCCTGGCCACGGCCGCGGGCTTCGGCCACCGCCTCGGCGAAGTTGCCGAACAGCACGGTCACCAGCAGGATCGCGGTCACCGCCAGGCCGAAGCCCAGCGGCGCATTGCCGGTCAGGGTGACGATCGCTGCCACGATCGTGCCGGCCATCACCACCGCCATCACCGGGCTGCGCACCAGATGCATCGGCGACAGCTTGCGCACCGCCTCGATCAGCGCACGGCGCAGGCCGGCGGCATCGAGCAGGGCAGGGCGCGGCGCATGGGAACTACGGGTTGAACTTGCATGACTACTCATGGGGGTGTCCTCAGTGCAGTCCCAGGCTCAGGTGGTCGGCAATCGGGCCGAGTACCAGCGCCGGCATGAACTGCAGCACGGTCAGGATGACGATCACCGAGACCAGGGTCAGGGCGAAGGTCGGCGTTTCGATCTGCAGGCTGCCGGCAGACTCCGGCGCCTGGCGCTTGGCGGCCAGCTGTGCGGCCACCACCAGCGGGATGATCAGCAGTGGGAAGCGGCCCAGCAGCAGCACCAGCGAGCAGCTCAGGTTCCACCACAGCGTGGCGTCACCCAGCCCTTCGAAGCCCGAACCGTTGTTGGCATAGGCCGAGACGTATTCGTAGAAGACCTGGCTGATGCCATGGAAACCGGGGTTGGACGTGCCCGCCAGGCCGGGTACGGCCAGGGTGATCGCGGTGAACACCAGCAGGGTGATCGGCTGCAGCAGCACCAGCAGGGCCAACAGGCGGACCTGTGGCGTCTCCAGCTTGCGGCCGAACAGTTCCGGCGTGCGCCCGGTCATCAACCCGGCCAGGAACACGCCCAGCAGCAGGTACACGATGAACTGCTGCAGGCCACAGCCAATGCCGCCCCAGATCGCGCTGACCAGCATGTTGACCATCGCGATGCCGCCACTGAGCGGCGCCAGCGAATCGTGCATGCCGTTGACCGAGCCGTTCGAGACCTGGGTGGTCACCGCCGCCCACAGCGCAGTGCCGTCGGCACCGAAGCGCACCTCTTTGCCTTCCATCAGCAACGGCGTGGCGGCGCTGGCGCTATGCCCTTCGCTCCACATCATCGCGCCGGTGGACAGCAGCGACATGCCCAGCATGCAACTGAACACCAGGGCGCCGAAGCGGCGCCGGCCGGTGAACGCGCCGATCATGAAGATCACCGCCATCGGCACCAGAAGGATGCCGACGATCTCCAGCGCGTTCGACAGCGGGGTCGGGTTCTCCAGCGGGAAGCTGCTGTTCGGGCCGTACCAGCCGCCACCGTTGGCACCCAGCTGCTTGGCCGCGACCATTGCCGCCACCGGACCCAACGGCAGCTTCTGTCCGGCCATGCCGGCGCTGGCATCGATCGGCGTGGCCTGTGGCCCACCGGCCATCGTCGACGGCACGCCCTGGCTGGTCAGCACCAGTGTCCACACCAGGCACAGCGGCAGCAGGAAGCGCACGCACAGGCGCACCACGTCCACGTAGTAGTTGCCCACCGCCACCTGGCGGTCATCGCCGCTGCCGGTGGCGGCCGCAGCCTGCGGCGCACGCGAGAACAGCGCGCGCAGTGTCGCTACCGCCAGCGCCAGGCCCATCATCGGCGTCACCACCTGCAGGCCGGTGATGCCGGTCATCTGCGAGAGGTAGGACAGCTGCGCCTGGCCCGAATAGTGCTGCTGGTTGGTGTTGGTCAGGAACGAGATCATCGTGTGCAGCGCGGTGTCCCAGCGCATGTTCGGGATCTGATCCGGATTCAGCGGCAGCCAGGCCTGGGTCATGAACACCGCCTGGGTCAGCACCGCGACCACCACGTTGCTCAGGACGAAGGCCAGCACGTAGCCGCGCCAGGACATCGAACGTGCCGGATCAACACCGAACATCCGGTACAGCGGCTTCTCGATCCAGTGGAACAGCACGTCGACCTTCATCGGCGTGCCACGCATCACGCGGGCCAGGTACAGGCCCAGCGGCCACGCCAGCAGCAGGCTGGCGGCAATAATCACAAGCATCTCAGTCATGGCCGGCTCCGCTCAGAACGACTCGGGCCGCAGCACGACATAGAGAAGATAGGCGGCGGCGACCAGCACCAGCACGCCACACAACAACGACAGCCAGGGGGACATTGCAATAGCGTCCTGGTGGAACCCCTCCACCTCAGGTCGTCATCGTCGTCCTGCCGCCCATAAACGCACTACGCGCCGGACCGGGCCGACGCGTAAAGAGTGCATAAATTTCGTGGGCCAGGCCGTAACCAGGCGCCGCCTACTGTAGAGCCGAGCCCATGCTCGGCTGCTCTTTCCCAAGGTCACGCGGAGCCGAGCATGGGCTCGGCTCTACAAGCGAATCACGGGGCCTGGCTCGCCGGTGCCACGCCCTTCAGCTCGCGGTAGCGCTGCAGCGTGCTGTCGATCTCGGCCTTCAGCGCCTGCTGCTGCTGCAGGAACCCGGCCTGCAGGCGCTGCTGCGCCTGCAGCTGCACGTGCCGCTGGCGGATCGCCCCGGCCTGCTTGTCGGCCACCTTGCCACCGGCCAGTTCACGGTCGCCGGCGGCCGACAACAGGGCCACCAGCGACTCGCGCAGGCTGGTGACGTTGTACTCGGCCGTCTTCAGGTTGTTGTCCAGCACTTCCTGGCGCTCGGCGAACACCCGGCGCAGATCGTCCTCGCTGCCATAGGTGGTCAGCATCGCCTGCTCGGTGCGCTGGCGGGTCTGCTCGGCCATCAGGTCCAGCTGCTGCTGCGCGGCCACCGTGCTGGCGGCGGCACGCTCTTCGTCGGTCAACGCGCGCTGGACCTGCGCATTGCGCAGGCCACTTTTCGCGTTGAATTCCTCGCGGGCATGGTTGACCGCATCGGCCGGCAGCGAATCACTGCAGATCCGCTCCTTGCCCTCGTTCCAGCAGTACAGCTTCTTCTCCACCTTGTCGCCACCCCGCGACTGCGCCGGCAGCGTGAACGGCACGGCCAGCAGCAGGCCGGCAAAGAGAACAGCAGGAACTCGGGACATGACCTTTCCCCTGGTCGGTCAGCGGATCGAACGGACGCCGTACTGGGCCCGGTAGGCTTCCAGCGGCTGCCGGTAGCCCACAAGTTCCGGGTTGCCGGAGGCGAAATCAAGCAGATCGGCCAGCGATGCCACGGCGATCACCGGAATGCCGGCCTCCTCTGCCACCGACTGTGCCGCCGAACGGCGATCGGTTTCCGAAGCGATCTCCTGGCGGTCAAGCGCCACCACGATGCCGGCCGGGGTGCCACCGGCAGCGCGAATGATGCCCAGCGCTTCGCGGATCGCGGTACCGGCGGTGATCACGTCGTCGACGATCAGCACGCGCTTGCCATTCATGTCGGCGCCGATCAGCTGGCCGCCTTCGCCATGGTCCTTGGCTTCCTTGCGGTTGAACGACAGCGGCAGGTCGCGGCCACGCTGGGCCAGCTCACAGGCCATCGCGGTGGCCAGCGGGATGCCCTTGTAGGCCGGGCCGAACACCACGTCGTACTTGATTCCGGTGGCATCGATGGCATCGGCGTAGCAGGCGCCAAGCTGCGACAGCAGCGAACCGGAGTCGAAACGACCGGCGTTGAAGAAATAGGGGCTCAGCCGGCCGGACTTGAGGGTGAACTGGCCGAAGCGCAGGGCGTCGGCGGTCAGGGCCAGCTGCAGGAAACGGTGGCGGTGGTCGCTCATCAAAACTCGATTCATCTTCATTTGGAGCATAAATCCTAATCCAGCTGGGCGTTTCGCGCTCGTCCGGACCCGTGTGAAGGGCGTCGCGGCCTGGCCGGGCAGACTGCGCAGCCCCGCGGGCAACCGGTATGCTTGCCCGGTTTCCTGTCGTAGGTCCCTTGCATGCGCATCATCAGTTTCAACGCCAATGGCATCCGTTCCGCCGCGACCAAGGGCTTCCTCGACTGGTTCCGTGCCCAGGACGCCGACGTCCTGTGCATCCAGGAGACCAAGGCCCAGGAAGACCAGCTGACCGACCCGATGTTCCGTCCAGACGGGCACCACTGCTTCTATCGCGACGCCATCACCAAGAAGGGCTACAGCGGCGTGGCGATCTACAGCAAGCGCGAGCCGGACCAGGTCATCACCTCGCTGGGCTGGGCGCCGTTCGACGACGAAGGCCGCTACATCGAGGCGCGCTACGGCAACCTCAGCGTGGTCTCCTTCTACATCCCGTCCGGCAGCTCGGGCGACCTGCGCCAGGGCTTCAAGTTCGAAGTGATGGAATGGCTGCGGCCGATCCTGGAGGAGTGGGCGCGCAGCGGCCGCGACTACGTGCTGTGCGGCGACTGGAACATCGTGCGTTCGGCGCTGGACATCAAGAACTGGAAGTCCAACCAGAAGAATTCCGGCTGCCTGCCGGAGGAGCGCGACTGGCTCAACGCCCTGTGCGCCGACCACGGCCAGGCCACGGATGTCGCCGCCGGCCGTGGCTGGGCCGATGCCTACCGCCTGCTCAACCCCACCGGCGAGGACTATACCTGGTGGAGCAACCGCGGCGCCGCCCGTGCGAACAACGTCGGCTGGCGTATCGACTACCAGTTCATCACTCCGGGCCTGCGCGACAAACTGCGTAGCTGTTCGATCTACCGCGACGAGCGCTTCTCCGACCACGCCCCGTTCACCGTGGACTACGACCTGTGACCGAGGCCGCCAAGCCGCGCCGACCGTGGCAGCAGGTGTTGTCCAACCTGAGCCAGCGCAAGGTGCTGGCGATGCTGCTGCTCGGTTTCAGTTCGGGCCTGCCCATCTATCTGGTGGGCAACACGCTCGGCTTCTGGATGCGCAAGGAAGGCATCGAGCTGAGCACGATCGGTTTCCTGTCATGGGTCGGGCTGGCCTACACCATGAAGTTCCTGTGGGCGCCGATCGTCGACAAGACCGACGTGCCTCTGTTCGGTCGTTTCGGCCGCCGCCGCGGCTGGATGCTGCTGTCGCAGCTGGTCGTAGTGGTGGGCCTTGTCGGCATGGCGCTGGTCCAGCCCAAGGGCGGCCAGATCCAGTTCCTGGGCATCGCCTGGCAGCACATCGTCGTGTTCGGCGTAATGGCCGTGATCGTGGCGTTTGCTTCGGCCACCCAGGACATCGTCATCGATGCCTGGCGCATTGAAAGTGCTGACAACAGCGAGCAGCTTGGCCTGCTGACCTCATCCTCGGCATTGGGCTACCGCACTGCCTTGCTGGTCACCGATGCGCTGATCCTGATCATCGCGGCCCGTGTTGGCTGGCAGGTCTCCTACGAGATCATGGCCGTGCTGATGGCGCTTGGCGTGGTAGCCGTGGTCATGGCCCGTGAACCCGCGCGGGAAGTGGCTGCCGTGCAGGCACAGGCGACCTCCCTGTGGACGCCGCGCGGCCTGTTCGACGCCGTGGCGGGGCCGTTCATCGCCTTCGTCCGCGAGCATCGCAGCGGCGCGATCCTGATCCTGGTGGCCATCAGCGTCTATCGCATGGCCGACTTCGTCATGGGGCCGATGGCCAACCCCTTCTATGTCGATCTCGGCCTGGACGAGGACACCGTGGGCGCCGTGCGTGGCTCGGTGGGCCTGGTCGCGACCTTCGTCGGCATTGCTGCGGCGGGCCTGGTCTCGGTTCGCTGGGGGGTGCTGGCGGCGCTGATGGTGGGTGCCGTGCTGGGGCCGGCCTCCAACCTCGCATTTGCCTGGCTGGCCTATTCGGGCCCAGACACGACCCATTTTGCTGTGGCCATGGCCATCGACAACTTCGCCAGCGGTTTCGCCGGTACGGCGCTGATCGCCTATATGTCCAGCCTGACCAGCATCGGATACACCGCAACCCAGTACGCGCTGCTGAGTTCGTTCTACGCGATGCCCGGCAAGGCGCTCAAGGGGCTCTCGGGGTGGTCGGTACAGACGCTCGCACAGGGCCGGACGCTGCTGGAAGGCTACGCGCTGTTCTTCGTCGGTACCGCGCTGGTGGCGATCCCGGTGGTGATCCTCTGCGCCCTGCTGATCCTGCAGCAGCGCCGTCGCCAGGCCTCCAGCTCGACCTGATTGCCTGCCCGTCCGGTCTGCGGGATCATCGCCCCGACGCGCCGAGGGGGCGGTGCCTTGCGAACGGGGAAGCGAGCATGGCCGACGTTGTGCTGCGGGACCTGGACCCGCTGCTGCTGGAACGCATCAAACGCGTCGCGGTCGCCCGCGGCTGGACCCACGAACAGACCTGCGCCGCTTTGCTGGAGCAGGGCCTGTTCAGCAGTGAACTGGAGGTCCGCTCCGGCTTCGGTGATCCCGAAGTGGACGCGCTCTCCGACGCCATCGCCGCCCTGCAGGCCTTGCCCGCAGGGCAGGGCTTCGATTAGCGGCCGCGCCGCAATGCTGTAGAGCCGAGCCCACGCTCGGCTGCCCGGTAGATCCACGCCATGCGTGGATGACGCCACCTCACGCCAGGTGGATCGCCCCGAGGATCCGCGGCCCCTTGGCCCCGGTCACGCTCGGCAGGTTGCCGGCCAGCCCGTCCATCGTCCGCTGCGCCAGCCACGCAAAGCCCATGGCCTCCACGTACTCCGGGTCCAGCCGGTGCACCGCGCTGGATTCCACCTGCACCCCCGGCAGCCGCGCCGCCAGCCGTTTCATCAGCTGCCGGTTGCGTACGCCGCCACCACAGACCAGCAGGCGCCGGGTCTGTGGCTGCTGCGCCAGCAGCGCATCGGCCACGGTTGCCACGGTCAGCTCCAGCAGGGTGGCCTGCACATCGGCGGCAGCGTATTGGCCTTCGCCCATGTGCCCCTCGGCCCAGGCCAGGTGGAACTGCTCACGGCCGGTGCTCTTCGGCGGTGGCAGCGCGAACCACGGGTCCGAGCGCCAGCCGGCCAGCAGGCCCTCGTCTACCGCGCCACTGGCAGCGTACGCACCATCGGCATCGAAGGTGCGGCCGGTATGGCGCTGGCACCAGGCATCCATCAGCGCGTTGGCCGGGCCGGTATCGAAGCCGCGCACTGCGCCTTCGCGCGGGATCAGGGTCAGGTTGGCGATGCCGCCCAGGTTCAGCACCGCACGGTCCTCATCGGCGGCGCCCAGCATGCCCAGGTGGAAGGCCGGCATCAGCGGCGCACCATGGCCCCCGGCGGCCACGTCACGGCGGCGGAAGTCGGATACCGTGGTGATCCCGGTCAGCTCGGCGATGCGGTTGCCATCGCCCAGCTGCACGGTGAAGGCGGGGGTGGCCAGCGGGCGATGGCGCACGGTCTGGCCGTGCGAGCCGATCGCGCGGACCTGGCTGCGGTCCACGCCGGCCTCGGCCAGCAGTTGATTGGCGGCTTCGGCGAAGTTGATCGCGATCCGGGCGTCCAGCTCGCCCAGCTCCTCCAGCGAGTCCAGCGGTCCGCCTTCGCCCAGCGCCACCAGCCGCGCACGCAGCACAGGCTCCCAGCGGGCGGTCAGCCCGTGCACGAAGCGGCAGCCTCCGCCAGCGGGGAACTGCACCAGCGCGGCATCGATGCCGTCGGCGCTGGTGCCCGACATCAGGCCAAGGTACAGGGGGGCGTCAGCGTCGGCAGTCGTGTTCATGGCGGGCATAAAAAAAGGACGCGGCAAGCTTGGGCTGCCGCGTCCTTCTTCGTCAACGCAGGGGTTCAGCCGCGCTTGCGGCCGGTCGCCTGCTTGTCCTTGGCGCTGGCCACCTCGGGGGCGGCCTCGTCGCGGCTGGTCGGTGCCGGGCTGGCGTCGGCGTAGATCAGCTTCTCCATGCCCTGGATGCGGGCCATCGCCGGTGCGGTCTGCGCGCGGAAGGCGACCAGCTCGGCGCCCTTCAGCGGCTCCGGCGGCGGCATGGTCACGGTCAGCGGATTGCGGTGCTCGCCGTTGACGCGGAATTCGTAGTGCAGATGCGGGCCGGTGGCCAGGCCGGTCGAGCCGACATAGCCGATCACCGTGCCCTGGGCCACGCGCTGGCCGGTCTTGATGTTCGCAAAGCGCGACATGTGCCCGTACAGGGTGGTGTGGCCGCGGCCGTGGTCGAGGATCACCACGTTGCCGTAGCCGCGCTGCACGCCGGCGAACTGCACGCGGGCATCGCCGGCGGCCATGATCGGGGTGCCGGTGCGCGCAGCGTAGTCCACGCCCTTGTGCATGCGCATCTTGCCCAGCACCGGGTGCTTGCGCGCGCCGAAAGTCGAGCTCAACCGCGCGAACGGGATCGGCATGCGGATGAAGCTTTTCTTCAGCGAACGGCCGTTGATGTCGTAGTACTCGGACTTGCCGTTGCGGTCGAAGCGGAAGCCGGAATAGGTCTTGCCACCGGTGGTGAAGGTCGCCGCCAGGATCTTGCTGGTGTCCACCTTCTCGCCTTCGCGCCAGGTTTCATCCATCACCACGCTGAAGCGGTCGCCCGGCTGCAGGTCCTTCGAGAAGTCGATGTCGTACTTGAAGATGTCGTCGGTCATCGTCGCGATCGCCGACGGCGACAGCCCGGCGCGTCGGGCCGCGGCATACAGTGAACTGGTGATCTCGCCGCTGGTGACCACGGTGCGCGTGGAGGTCTCGCGCTGGGTCACCTTCTCCTTGATGTCGTCGCCGGTCAGGCTCAGTTCCACCCGGTTGTCGGCATCCCGGTCGAAACGGATGCTGCGCAGGTCACCGGACAGCGGCATGTCAAAGGCGATCTCGGCGCCCGGGCGGAGCTTGGTCAGCGCCTCGCGTGCACCGGGGTGGTCCAGCACCCGGTGCAGGGTGGTGGCCGGGATGCCCGCCTTGTCGAACAGATCGCTCAGGGTCTGGCCGCGCTCCACGCGCAGCACCTGCCAGCTATCACCGGGCACCTGCTGCTGGCGGGCCATGGTCAGCGGCGGCAACGGCAGTGCCAGGCTGGTATGGCTGTCGGCAAAGGGGGCGTCGATGGTGTGCGAGAAGCCCGGGACGATCGTTGCCACCAGGGCGCCGATGGTCGCGAACAGGCTGGCATGCATCCAATGGCGGCGGGTCCAGCGCTCATTGAAGGCGGCGGGAAGATGTTGCCTGAGCTTCCGATGCAGGGCGTTGTCGTG
This sequence comes from Stenotrophomonas sp. GD03819, assembly GCF_029841665.1. NCBI lineage: Bacteria > Pseudomonadati > Pseudomonadota > Gammaproteobacteria > Lysobacterales > Lysobacteraceae > Stenotrophomonas > Stenotrophomonas sp. GD03819. The sequence goes on along the minus strand of NZ_JAOCEW010000011.1, from coordinate 1,728 downwards.
CAGGACGTGGAGGCGTTCCTGGAAGCGCTGCTTGCGTGCGCGGCCTTGTTCGGAATTGTGCATCGGCGGTTTTTTCCTGGCAGCCCGGGAGCGCGGGCCTGATCGCCGGTTACCATAGACACCTGAGAAAACCGCGTCAAACCCTTGTGCCCATTGGCTTTTGTGAAGCCAATCGGGTTAACTTTGCTTTAACACCCCACACAAGAATCGGCGTTGCCGGGAGTAGTCACGTGTCCTCGATTGAAGAAGCCCTTGCCCTGATCGGCCGCGGTGCCGACGAGATCCTCAAGCTCGAGGATCTGCGTGCGCGCCTGCAGGAAGGCCGTCCGCTGCGGATCAAGGCCGGCTTCGACCCCACCGCGCCCGACCTGCACCTGGGCCATACGGTGCTGCTGAACAAGATGCGCCAGTTCCAGGACCTCGGCCACCAGGTCGTTTTCCTGATCGGCGACTTCACCGGCATGATCGGCGACCCGTCCGGCAAGAGCCTGACCCGCAAGCCGCTCAGCCGCGAGGATGTGCTGGCCAACGCCCGTACCTATGAGGAGCAGGTGTTCAAGGTGCTGGACCGCAGCCGTACCGAAGTCCGCTTCAACTCGGAGTGGTTCGGCAAGATGGGCGCGGCGGACATGATCCGCCTGGCCGGCCAGCACACAGTGGCGCGCATGCTCGAGCGCGATGACTTCGCCAAGCGCTACGCCGCCCAGCAGTCCATCGCCATCCACGAGTTCCTGTACCCGCTGGTGCAGGGCTACGACTCGGTGGCCCTGGAGGCCGACGTCGAGCTGGGCGGTACCGACCAGAAGTTCAACCTGCTGATGGGCCGTGGCCTGCAGGAACATCACGGCCAGAAGCCGCAGGTGGTGCTGACCATGCCGCTGCTGGAAGGCCTGGACGGCGTCAACAAGATGTCCAAGTCGCTGGGCAACTACATTGGCATCAGCGAGCCGGCCATCGACATCGTCACCAAGACCATGAAGGTGGACGACACCCTGATGTGGCGCTGGATCGAGCTGCTGTCCTTCGACATCAGCCAGGCCGAAGCCGTGCAGCTGCGCGAGCAGGTGGCCACTGGCGGCCTGAACCCGCGTGTGGTCAAGCTGCGCCTGGCGCGTGAACTGGCGACCCGCTTCCACGACGCTGCGGCGGCCGAGCAGGCGATCGCGGGCTGGGAAGCGGCGGTAACCGGGCAGGGTGACATCACCCAGCTGCCGTTGCAGGACGTGGCGATCCCGGCCGAAGGCCTGCGCATCGCCGCACTGCTGACCGCGGCCGGGCTGACCCCGAGTAATTCCGAAGCCAACCGCAAGCTCAAGGAGCGGGCGGTGAAAGTGGACGGCGAAGTGGTGGAAGATGGCCAGCAGGTGCTGCAGCCGGGCTTCGAAGGCCTGCTGCAGGTCGGCAAGCGCACCTTCGCCCGCGTGCGCCTGGTCGCTGGCTGACACCAGGGAAGGGCCGGCGCAGCCGGCCCTTCCTTGATGCTCTTGTAGAGCCAAGCCCGCGCTTGGCTTGCTCTTCGAGCGGTCCTCCCCCAGCGCGACGGCTGAACAGATGCAACATCCGGTGAAAAAAGTCGCCACACCCCCTTCACAAACGATGGGAATAGGGACATACTTCTCCTCCCCCGTCGCAGGGGTCGCCACCAAGGGGCTTCAGCGACAACAGGGCGCCCACCACCGCCGAACGAGATGATCGAACGAAGGTGTTGACGGACTGAAAAAGTCTGGC
>NZ_JAOCEW010000010.1:0-125344 GCF_029841665.1 Stenotrophomonas sp. GD03819 | reverse complement strand
TTGGTGCCCATGGCGATGCGGTTACCCGGCTTGCTGGCCATGCGCATGGTGCCGGTGGTGCCGTCCTCGTTGCGGTAGGTCACGTTGTAGCCGGTAACACGGCTCGACTCGGAGGTTGCGGTCTCGGTGTGGCACTGGCGCTCGGTACGGTTGACCACGCGGCCCCCCACGTGGCGCTTGTCGATCTGGTTGCCGATGAAGCCACCGGCCACGGCACCGGCCGCGGTCGCGGCCTTCTTGCCGTTACCACCGCCGACCTGGTTGCCCAGCAGGCCACCCACCACAGCACCGACCACGGTGCCGCCGACGTTGCCGTCACGTTCCGGCAGGCGCTCCTGCACCGTCACGTCCTGGCAGACTTCATGCGGTGTCTGGGTGGTGGAGGTCTCGCGCACCGCATCGGTGCCGATCACGGTGGCGTAGGCCTTCTGCTTCTCGGTGATCGGGTCGACCTTCAGCACGTCGGCATATTCCAGCCCACGCGGTGCCGACGGGTCGAGCGTGTCACCACGCGCGCCATCGTCAGTGGCGTTGCCATCGACCAGGCGCGATTCGCCATTGGGGGTTCCGGCGCTGATGGAATCAGGCGACGTGTCGCCGCTCTTCATGAAGGCGGCGGTGGCGATACCACCGACCAGCAGCGCGCCCGCTGCGACCAGGACAGTTGTAGTTGTGCTTTTCATGACCTGCTCCTTGCGGACCATCCGCAACGTTCTCGGACCAGATTGCAGCATGCGCTGCCTGAACGGAATCTCCACATTTCCTGCTCATTCCCGTAACCCATTCAGCATCGGGAAATGCTGGGCCCGTGGTAGCGTTTGCATATTCCCCAGGAGGACCCCCGCCATGGCCAACCCGATGTTGCTGCCGGTACTGCAATGGGCGCGCCGGCTGCGCCACCCCACCCTGTTCAAGCTCACCGCAGGCCTGTTCGTGCTGACCCTGTTCATCCCCGACCCGATCCCGTTCGTCGATGAACTGGTGCTCGGCTTCGGCACCCTGCTGCTGGCCAACTGGAAAAGCCGCAACACCGCCACAGCGCCGCCGTCGCTGGAACAGCGTTGAACCTGCTGGTCGACAGCCACTGCCATCTCGATGCCGGCGAGTTCGACAGTGACCGCGCCGCCGTGATCGCACGCGCGCAGGCCGCTGGCGTGCGCCTGCAGGTGGTGCCGGCGGTGACGGCGGCCAGCTGGCCGAAGCTGCGGGAGGTCTGCCAGCAGGCGCCGGGGCTGTACCCGGCCTACGGCCTGCACCCGATGTTCCTGCCCGAGCACCGGCCCGGCCACCTGCCGCTGCTGCGCGAGTGGATCGAGCGCGAACGCCCCTGCGCGATCGGCGAATGCGGCCTGGACTTCTTTGTCGAAGGCCTGGATGCCGAGACGCAGCAGGCGTACTTCATCGGCCAGCTGCAACTGGCCCGTGAGTTCGAGCTGCCGGTGATCGTGCATGCGCGGCGCGCGGTGGACGTGGTGATCGCCGCGATCCGTCGCATCGGCGGCCTGCGCGGCGTGGTGCACAGCTTTTCCGGCAGTCCGGAACAGGCGGCACAACTGCACCTGCAGGGCTTCCTGCTCGGGCTCGGCGGCCCGTTGACCTACGAACGCGCGCAGCGCCTGCAGCGGCTGGTGCGCGACATGCCGCTGGAACAGCTTCTGCTGGAGACCGACGCGCCCGACCAGCCTGACGCCGGCATCCGCGGCCAGCGCAACGAACCGGCACGGCTGGCGGTCATCGCCCGCCACGTGGCCGCGCTGCGCGGGATGGAGCTGGACGCAGTGGCCCAGGCCACGACGGAGAATGCACGACGCCTGTTCGCGCTGCCGGCAATGTAACGGCAGGTGCCGGCCGCTGGCCGGCACGATCCATCACACCTCGCTGGCCTCTACCGCTTCGGCCTTCACTTTCTTCGGCTCCAGCAGCATTTCCAGTGCCTTGCCCACCGCCGCGAACGCGAACGCGCCAGTGATATGGGTCGCCGCACCCAGGCCGGCGCCGCAGTCCAGCTTCAACGCCGCATCGGCGCCAAGGTTCGGGCGGATGCCACAGACGCTGCCATCAGCCTGCGGATACTTCACGTTCTCCAGCGAATACACTGCCGGCACACCGAAATAGCGCTTGGCATTCTTCGGGAAATTGAACTCGCTGCGCAGCTTCTTGCGGATCAGCGCCAGCATGGCGTCGTGCTCGGTGCGCGAGACGTCGCGGATGCGCACCAGGGTCGGATCGGTACGGCCACCGGCGGCACCGACGGTCAGCAGCGGCAGCTTGCGGCGACGGCACCAGGCAATCGTCTCGACCTTGACCCGGAAGCTGTCGCAGGCATCGATCACCAGATCGAAGCCCCGGTCCAGCAGCTCCGCCATGTTCGACACGGTCAGGAACGCCTGCACGGCATCGACCTCGATATCCGGATTGATCGCGCGGCAGCGCTCGGCCATCGCCTCGGCCTTGTTGCGGCCGTAGTTGCCCTCCATCGCCGGCAGCTGCCGGTTGGTGTTGGAGACGCAGATGTCATCGGCATCGATCAGGGTCAGGTGGCCCACCGCCGAGCGGGCCAGCGCTTCCACCACCCATGAGCCGACGCCGCCCATGCCCACCACCGCCACTCGGCTACCCTGCAGGCGCTCGAGCGCACCCACGCCATACAGCCGTTCGATGCCGGCGAAGCGTTGTTTGACCTGTTCGTTCATCCCGCTATTTTAACGTGCAGGCGCCAGCGCCTGCAGCGCGCCGGCATCGAACCCACCGTTGCACGCCCGGAGAGCCCGCCATGAACGCCAGCCCACCCCGCCGCCACTCCACCGCCTACCGCTATCTGTTCGTGCTCGGCCTGGGACTGTTGATCGGCCTGATCGGCACGGTGATGGTGGGCCGCGCCCTGCAGGCGCGCCGCGACCCGTTCCCGGACAGCCTGATGCAGGTGATGCAACGGCAATCGCAGCTGCTGCAGCAGGCCCAGCAGCAGAACCGCTGCAGCCTGGCCGACAGCGTGCCGCGCCTGCAGGCCCTGCGCCTGCTGTCCAACGACCTCGATCTGGCCTTTCCCGGGCTGAAGGACAACGCGCAGTTCCAGCAGCACGCCAGCCAGCTGCGTGGCAACCTCAACGCCGCCCTGGCCGCGCCGCCCAGCGACTGCACGGCCCTGGCCCAAGTGGTGGAAACCGTGCAGGCCGACTGCCGCGCCTGCCACCAGGACTTCCGCTGAGCCGCATTCATCCTGCAGCCGGGCAAGGCACGCACGGTTGGCGCGTCGTTCACGTTCGAAAGGAGACGATTCGTCCACCCTGCTGCATGACGCAGTACCACCCCAGACACCCGCCTTCACGGCCAGGAGACGCCCCATGAAGATCCAGCTCATTGCCGCCAGCGCCATCGCTACCCTCGCCCTGGCAGGCTGTGCCACCTCGCCTGGCTACGGCGGTGGTGGTTACAACAACGGCTACAACAATGGCGGCTACGGCAACAACGGCGGTTACAACCAGGGCCGCTGCGCTGACTGCGGCATCGTCACCCGCATCAACACCGTGCAGTCCGGCCGTACCGCCCCCAGCGCGACCGGCGCGATCCTGGGCGGCATCGTCGGCGCCGTGGCCGGCCACGAGATCTCCGACCACACCGGTGGCAGCCGTGGCAACAAGAACATCGCCGCCGCTGCGGGCGCAGTCGGTGGCGCGCTGGCCGGCAACCAGATCCAGAAGAACGTGACCAGCGACACCTACGACATCAGCGTGCGCATGGACGATGGCCGCACCATCGTGGTCAACCAGCGTGACCTCGGCGGCATCCGCGAAAACACCTACGTGCGCGTGGTCAACGGCAAGGTCATCCTGCGCTGATCCGCACCGGGCCATGCGCAACGAAAAAGGCCCGCTTGCGCGGGCCTTTTTCATGCCGACAGGCGGCGGGCATTACACCGGCTGCACCTTGTCAGCCTGCAGACCCTTCTGGCCCTGCACGACTTCGAAGCTCACAGTCTGGCCTTCCTTGAGGCTCTTGAAGCCCTGGGTCTCGATGGCGCGGAAGTGCACGAACACGTCCTCGCCATTCTGCCGGCTGATGAAGCCGAAGCCCTTCGCATCATTGAACCACTTTACGGTACCGGTCTCGCGATCAGCCATCTCACTAACTCCCTTTGACTCTCTCTTGTTGTTGGAAACGCCTGGTGGGCGGCTGACAAGCAAGGGGGAAGCGAGGTGCATCGATGCAGCGGATCGGGAAGATCTTGCTTCATCAGGCCACGATCCACGGTGACCTTGCCAAGCTCAGCGACTGCAACTTAACCCGCCCAAAACGAAAAAGCAACTGGCAAAATCTTTCACTGTCAACCCCAAAACGGCCACCATACGGGACAGCATGGGACTCTCATTCATCTTATATCTGCTAGCGGTCATTTTTGTCCTGGTCGGCATCGCCGGGATCATCCTGCCAGCCCTCCCCGGCATCCCGCTGGTATTCATCGGACTGCTGCTGGCGGCCTGGGCCGACGGCTTCGCCCATGTGGGCTGGCCAACCTTGGTCGCACTGGGTGTACTGACCGTGCTCTCGCTGCTGGCGGACGTGCTGGCCACAGTGGTGGGCGCACAACGGGTGGGCGCCAGCCGGAAGGCGCTATGGGGCACGTTCCTCGGCAGCATCGTCGGCCTGTTCTTCATGCCGATCGGCCTGTTCGCCGGCCCGTTGATCGGCGCCCTGCTCGGCGAGTACTGGCACACCCGCGAGCTGGGCCGCTCGACCAAGGTCGGCCTGGCCACCTGGCTCGGCATCCTGCTCGGCCTGGCGCTGAAGCTGGCGGTGGTGATCGCGATGCTGGGGCTGTTCGCCTTCGCCTGGTTCCTGTGACCGGTGCAGCCTTCACGCTACACGCACGCAGTGGCCGTGCATAAACCGTAGGGGCTGGCCGCGATCCGGTACAGCCGCCACACTGTGCGATTCCCGTATTCACCGAAGGGCCTGCTGGAATGACCCTCCCCCCGCTGCTTCCCCGCCTCGCGCCGCTGGCGCTGGCCCTGGCCAGTGCGCCGCTGGCCGCGCAGGAATTCGTGCCCAGCACCGACACTTCGCCGGCGGCGTGTGCCGCCATCACCACCGACGCCGCGCGCCTGGCCTGCTATGACCGCCTGTTCGCGCACACCCCGCAGGCCACGGCCGCTGCCGACGCCGCTGCCGAGGCGGCCGCGCAGGCCCGTCGCGAAGAGCGCCAGACCGCACGCGTGAGCCAGGGCGAAGAGAAACTGCGCGAACGGGTCAGCGACCTGTTCCGTCCGGCAGCACCGGACAGCGCGCTGGCCAACGCCGGACGCGGTTCGCTACTGGACAGCCGCTGGGAGCTGGCCGAGGACTCCAAGCTGGGCCCGTTCCAGCTGCGTGCCTACAAGCCGGTATACCTGCTGCCGGCGTTCTGGACCAGCGACCGCAACACCACGCCGCATTCGCCGAACCCGGCCAACACGGTCACCACCCCGCAGGTACTCGACAGTGCCGAACTGAAGTTCCAGATCAGCTTCAAGACCAAGATCGCCGAGAACCTGTTCGGCGACAACGGCGATATCTGGGCCGGCTACACCCAGAGCTCGCGCTGGCAGGCCTACAACGGCGAGGATTCGCGCCCGTTCCGCGAAACCAATTACGAGCCGGAAGTGATGATGGTATTCCGCAACGGCTACTCGATCGGTGGCTGGCGCGGGCGCATGACCGGCATCGCACTGAACCATCAGTCCAACGGCCGCGCTGATCCGCTGTCGCGCAGCTGGAACCGGGTGATGCTCAACATCGGCCTGGACCGTGAGAACTGGGCACTGGTGCTGCGTCCGTGGTACCGCATTCCCGAGACCCGCAGCGACGACAACAATCCGGACATCGAGGACTACATGGGCCGCGGTGACGCGACCCTGACCTGGAACCGCAACGGCCATGAAGTCTCGCTGATGGCGCGTCATTCGCTGCGCACCGGCAGCCGCTCGCACGGCGCCCTGCAGCTGGATTACGGCTTCCCGATCAGCAACCTGCTGCGCGGCCATGTGCAGATCTTCGACGGCTACGGCGAAAGCCTGATCGACTACAACCACAAAGCCACCTACGTGGGTGTGGGCGTGTCGCTGCTGGAGTGGTTCTGATGGACGTGACGATCTGGCATAACCCGGCCTGCAGCAATTCGCGCGGCGCCCTGAAGCTGATCCGCGATGCGGGCTTCGAGCCGGAGGTGATCGAGTACCTCGGCAATCCCCCCGATGTGGCCACACTGCGCCAGGTGCTGGCCGAATCCGGATTGAGCGCGCGTGATCTGGTGCGCAGCAAGGAATCGCAGTTCGCCGAACTGGGCCTGGAAGATGCGGACGAGGCCACGCTGCTGGCCTCGATGGCCGAACACCCGCGCCTGATCAACCGCCCCGTGGTGCGCACGCCCAAGGGCACACGGCTGTGCCGCCCGCCGGAAACGGTGCTGGAGATCCTGTAACCCGCACTGCTTTGGTAGAGCCGAGCCATGCTCGGCTGCATTCATGGACTGCACGCGAGCAGCAGCCGAGCATGGCTCGGCTCTACAGAACTGGTTATCGCCAGTCGGTGATGCCCTCGCGGCGATACACCTCGGCGAACGCCGGGCGCGCCTTCATCGACGTGGCATGCGCCTTCAGCACCGGCCAGGTGTCGCTGGGCTTCGGCATGCCGCGCGACCAGCGCATCAGCATCACCAGCATGTAGTCGACCACGCAGGGCGTGGCGCCCAGCAGGTAGGGACCATGCACCTGCAGGTGCGTGGCGACATGCTGCCAGGCCGCTTCAAGGCGCTGACGGGCCATCTCGCGGCTCGCCTCGATATTCGCCTCCCCCGCCATTTCATGCGGGTAGAACCAGGCGCGATAGGCGGGCTGCAGCGTATTGGCACACCAGAACATCCATCGGTAGGCATCGGCACGCTGTGGCGTACCCACCGGGGGCAGCAGGTTGGCGTCCGGATGGCGATCAGCCAGGTACAACGCAATGGCCGCCGCTTCGGTCAGCACCAAGCCATCGATCAGCAGCGTCGGCACCACACCGGCCGGATTCAGCGCCAGGTACTCCGCCGACTTGTGCTCGCGCGCGTCGAAATCCAGCAGCACCAACTCGTGCTCGATGCCCAGCTCGATCAACAGCCAATGCACCACGAGGGCGGCAGTACTGGTCGAACCATACAGCGTGGTGCTCATGCGGAAGATCCTGTGCAGGTGGATCCGCCGATTATGCGCCCGCGCGCGCGATCGTTGCTCAGCCGCAGCTGCTCATGCAGGAATCCCGGCGTTCGCCACAGGACATCATCGGCGCGCGCATCGTGCAGTCATGCGCCTTCAGTTCGCAGGCACGGCGCAGTTCGGGGTTGGCAACGTCCTTGCAGCGCTTGTCCGGCGCAGGCACCGCCTGCTGCTCGCAGCTGAAGGCACTGTTGCCGGTGCTGCCCCGCGCCATGCAGCTGCGATAGTCGGCCTGGCACTGCATGCGGCACTGCGAGGAGGCGGAGAAATCCGCACCTTCATAGGATGACGTTGTGCTGCAGCCGGCCAGGACCAGCAGGAACACAGCCGCGACGGATCGATGCAGGCGCATGGGCACATCCAGTGCAGGGGAGTGCCGACCCTAGCAGACTACGGTTACTCGTGCAGGCACCTACGCGTGCCGCGATCAGTACACGGGAATACCGGTGTTGGTGCGGACGTCATTCACGGTACCGCCGCAGGAGAGCAGGCACTGGGCGTACGGGGCACTGCATGAAGGAAGCGCCGGGGGACCGCAGTAGTTGCCGGCACCGTTGCCCCCTTCGCAGTTGTGCCGCTGCTTGTCGTCGGCGATACCACTGCAACGGCTGATGATCCGGCTCTTCTCGCTTTCGCAGCTCCGCTGATCCGATTCGGCACGGGCGCGGTTGTGGAAGTCGCACGTCGCCTTCTGGCTCTCGCAGACCGACGCGCAGATCTTCCCCGCTTCGTGGGTGGGTGGCTCGACGAAATAACGTGGCCCGCAGGCGCTGCACGCCAGCGTGGCGACCAGCAACACGAAAACACGCGACCACTGCAGCACGATGGACTCCCTTCCAGTACGCCGGCCAGTACGTTGGCAGAGCAGGCCGCGCGCGGGCAGGCTGCACACAACAACGGCGCCACGCGGGCGCCGTTGCCTGAAACGGAAGCGGAAGACTTACTCCACCACCACCGGAATCTTGCCGATGCGGGCCTGCCATTCGCGCGGGCCGGTCTTGTGTACCGATTCGCCAGTGGAATCCACTGCCACGGTCACCGGCATGTCCTGCACGGTGAACTCGTAGATCGCTTCCATGCCCAGATCAGCGAAACCGACCACCTTGGCCGCCTTGATCGCCTTGGACACGAGGTAGGCCGAACCGCCGACCGCCATCAGGTAGGCCGACTTGTGCTTCTTGATCGCCTCGATTGCGGCCGGGCCGCGCTCGGCCTTGCCGACCATACCCAGCAGGCCGGTCTGCGCCAGCACCTGCTCGGTGAACTTGTCCATACGGGTCGCCGTGGTCGGGCCGGCCGGGCCCACCACTTCGTCGCGCACCGGATCAACCGGGCCCACGTAGTAGATGAAACGCCCCTTCAGATCGACCGGCAGTTCCTCGCCCTTGTTGAGCATGTCGACCATGCGCTTGTGCGCGGCGTCACGGCCGGTCAGCAGCTTGCCGTTGAGCAGCAGGGTCTGGCCCGGTTTCCAGCTGGCCACGTCCTCCGGCGTGATCGTGTCCAGGTCCACCCGGGTGCCCTTGGACGCGTCATAGGTCAGCTTCGGCCAGTCTTCCAGCGACGGCGGGTCCAGCATCACCGGGCCGCTGCCGTCCAGGGTGAAGTGCGCGTGGCGGGTGGCCGCGCAGTTCGGGATCATCGCCACCGGCAGGTTGGCCGCGTGGGTCGGGTAATCGTTGATCTTGATGTCGAGCACGGTGGTCAGGCCACCCAGGCCCTGCGCACCGATACCCAGTGCATTGACCTTCTCGTACAGCTCCAGGCGCAGCTCTTCGATGCGGTTGGACGCACCACGGGCCTGCAGCTCGGTGATGTCGATCGGTTCCATCAGCGCCTCCTTGGCCAGCAGCATCGCCTTCTCGGCGGTGCCACCGATGCCGATGCCGAGCATGCCCGGCGGGCACCAGCCGGCGCCCATGGTCGGCACGGTCTTCAGCACCCAGTCGACGATGGAGTCGGACGGGTTGAGCATGGCGAACTTGGTCTTCGCTTCCGAACCACCGCCTTTGGCGGCAACGATGACGTCGACCTTGTTGCCCGGCACCACCTTGACGTTGACCACGCCCGGGGTGTTGTCCTTGGTGTTGATGCGCTTGCCGGCCGGATCAGCCAGCACCGAGGCGCGCAGCTTGTTGTCCGGGTGCATGTAGGCGCGGCGCACGCCTTCATTGGCCATGTCTTCCACGCCCATGGTGGCGTCATCCCAACGCACGTCCATGCCGATTTCCAGGAACACGGTGACGATGCCGGTGTCCTGGCAGATCGGACGGTGGCCTTCGGCGCACATGCGCGAATTGATCAGGATCTGCGCCATCGCCTCCTTCGCGGCCGGCGACTCCTCGCGCTCGTAGGCGGCGGCAAGGTTCTTGATGTAGTCGACCGGGTGGTAGTACGAGATGTACTGCAGCGCGTCGGCGATGGACTGGATGAGGTCTTCCTGCTTGATCGATGTCACGGCTTGCTCGCTTGCTCGAGGCTGGCGGGGGTAATCCGCCCATTTTACCCCCTCCCCCGGCTCCGGGGTGGTCGTGCCGGCCGCTGGCCGGCAAGATTCCCCCGACGCTCTGTCACGCCACGCGCCACTGCGGCGTCCTTGCCCACATGAACGCCGAAACCGTTTTCCAGACCCACCGCCCGCGTCTGATGGCGCTGGCCTATCGCCTGCTCGGCAGCCGCGCCGACGCCGAAGACGTGGTCCAGGACGCCTGGCTGCGCTGGTCCGGCGCCGATCCTGCCAGCGTCCGCGATGCAGAGGCCTGGCTGGTCACCACCACCACCCGGCTCGGCCTGGACCGCCTGCGAGCGGCCAAGCGCGAGCGCGCGCACTACGTCGGCCCATGGCTGGCCGAACCGCTGGCGGTCACCCTGGAGCCGGACCCGGCGCCCGGCCCGGCGCAGCTGCATGCGCTGGCCGACGATGTCTCGGTCGCCTTCCTGACCCTGCTCGAACAGCTCGGCCCCGAGGAACGCGCCGCCTTCCTGCTGAAGGAGGCGTTCGACCACGACTACCGCGAAATCGCCGACCTGATCGGCCACAGCGAAGCCAACTGCCGGCAGCTGGTGCATCGGGCCCGGCAGCGCCTGCAGGCCGGACGACCGCGCTTCAACGCCGATGCCAGCCAGCACCGGCAGCTGCTGGCGCGCTTCATGGATGCCTCCCAGGTTGGCGACAGCGAGGCGATCCAGGCCCTGCTGCACGCCAACGCGCAGCTGGTCTCCGACGGTGGCGGCGTGGTCACCGCAGCGGTACGCCCGCTGCTGGGCGCCGAGCGCATCGGCCGCCTGTTCTGGGCCATCGCACGTCGTGGCGCGGTGCATCCGGCGCAGCTGGGCTACGTCAACGGCGAGCCGGCGATCCTGCGCTTCCATGGCGATCGGCTGCACTCGGTCACCACCATCGAAGTGGTCGATGGCCGCATCGCCAACGTGTACAGCGTGCTGAATCCGGAAAAGTTGCCGATCGTTGTCACGCACGGTGACGGCACGGCGTCCTCGTAATGAAAGGCGGCCATCGTGGCCGCCGTGGAGCCGATAATGTCCGACCACACCTCTCCCCGCGTCCCCTACACCCGCCTGGCCGCCGAGGCCTTCAAGGGCCTGTTGGCCACCAGCCAGGCGGTGCATGACAGTTCGATCGACCCGACCCTGATGGAACTGGTGTTCCTGCGCGTGTCGCAGCTCAACGGCTGCGGCTACTGCATGGACATGCACGGCACCGCGCTGCGCAAGGGCGGCATTGAGCCGCGCAAGCTGGACACCCTGCCCGCGTGGCACGAAAGCCGCTTCTTCGATGCACGCGAACGCGCAGCACTGGGCTGGGCCGAGGCGCTGACCCGTTTGACCGACGGTGCGCCGTCGCAGGCGGCGTTCGATGCGTTGGCGCCGCATTTCGATGAGAAGGGCATCAGTGACCTGAGCATGGGCATTGCCGTGATCAACGCCTGGAACCGACTGGGCGCGGGCCTGCTGCCACCGCTGCCGTAAGAGGCTTTTGTTGGCCGGGCTGCCGCCCGGCACCCGCAGAGGCAACAACCAGAGCAACATCAAAAGCCGGCGCTACTGTGGGTTGGCGGGGCGGGTCAGGTCGCAGGGGACGCTGCAAGTACGTCCATGTAAGCTCGGTCGCCGCATCCGTGCGGCTCACGCCCCTGCGACCTGACCCACCCCGCCCTCGACAGACTTCTACTGCTGTTGGCAGGTGTCGACCTTGGTCGACACGGTAGATCCACGCCATGCGTGGATACGGGGGGCTGGATCAGATCCCTTTGCAAAGGGATCTGATCCCGGTGCCGGCCACACGGCTGCACTGACCCCATCTGCACGCGTCCGACGCGCACAATACGCGCATGCCTGCTACCCCCACCGCTGGCGCTGCCGCCGCGAAGAAACCCAGCCTGCGCCAGCGCTTCAGGGCGATGCGCAATCTGCCGCCGTTCCTCCGCATGGTCTGGAAGACCAGCCCCGCGCTTACCCTGGCCAGCCTTGGGCTGCGCCTGATCCGTGCGCTGCTGCCGGTGGCGATGCTCTACGTCGGCAAGCTGATCATCGACAGCGCCCTGCACCTGAGCCAGCACGATGCCGGCTTCCCGCCGCTGGGCGAAGCGCTGTCCAGTGGTCTGCTCAACCCACTGCTGGTCCTGCTGGCGCTGGAATTCGGCCTGGCCATCGGCTCGGACCTGCTCGGCCGCCTGGTCAGCTACGCCGATGCCCTGCTCTCGGAGCTGTTCGCCAACGTCACCAGCATCCGGCTGATGGAACACGCGGCAACGCTGGATCTGGAGGACTTCGAGGATCCGGACCTGCAGGACAAGCTGGACCGCGCGCGGCGCCAGACCATGGGCCGGATGAACCTGATGAGCCAGCTGTTCGGCCAGGTGCAGGACGCGATCACCGTGGCCAGCCTCGCCGTCGGCCTGCTGGTGTACGCGCCGTGGCTGATCCTGCTGCTGGCGCTGGCACTGGTGCCGGCCTTCATCGGCGAATCGCACTTCAATGCGGCCGGCTACAGCCTCAACTTCCAATGGACGCCCGAGCGCCGCCAGCTCGACTACCTGCGCCAGCTCGGTGCCAGCGTGGAAACGGCCAAGGAAGTGAAGATCTACAACCTGCACCGCTTCCTGGTAGAGCGTTACCGACGCCTGTCGGTGGCGCTGTTCCAGGCCAACCGGGCGCTTGCACGGCGCCGCGCGTTCTGGGGCACGCTGCTGGCCGCGCTGGGCACGCTGGGGTATTACACCGCCTACGCCTATATCGCCTGGCGCACGGTGCGCGGCGACTTTTCGATCGGCGACCTGACCTTCCTCGCCGGCAGCTTCCTGCGCCTGCGCCAGCTGCTGGAAGGCCTGCTGATCGGGTTCTCGCAGGTGGCCAGCCAGGCGCTGTACCTGGATGACCTGTTCTCGTTCTTCCAGATCCAGCCGGAAATCCACTCGCGTGAAGGCGCCGTGCGCGTGCCGCAGCCGATCCGCCAGGGCTTCGTGTTCGAGAACGTCGGCTTCCGCTATCCCGATGCCGAACAGTGGGCGGTGCGCCATCTGGATTTCCAGCTGCACGCCGGCGAAGTGCTGGCCCTGGTCGGCGAGAACGGAGCGGGCAAGACCACGCTGGTGAAGCTGCTGGCGCGGCTGTACGAACCGGACGAGGGCCGCATCCTGCTCGATGGCCGTGACCTGCGCGACTACGACCTGGACGACCTGCGCGCCAACCTCGGGGTGATCTTCCAGGACTTTGTGCGCTACAACCTCAGCGCCGGCGAGAACATCGGCGTCGGCCAGGTCGAGGCGATGGACGACCAGGCACGCATCGCCGACGCCGCGCGGCGCGGCATGGCCGACGACGTGATCGACGACCTGCCCGGCGGCTACGACCAGCTGATCGGCCGCCGCTTCAAGCAGGGCGTGGACCTGTCCGGCGGCCAATGGCAGAAGATCGCCATTGCCCGCGCGTGGATGCGCAATGCGCAGGTGATGATCCTGGATGAGCCAACCGCAGCGCTGGATGCCCGAAGTGAGTTTGAAGTGTTCCAGCGGTTCAGGGAACTGGCGGATAATCGCACCGCTGTATTGATTTCCCACCGTTTTTCCTCGGTACGCATGGCCGATCGCATCCTGGTGCTGGCCGATGGCCGCATCGAGGCCAGCGGCACCCATGAGCAGCTGATGGCCCAGGGAGGACGGTACGCCGAGCTGTTCGAGCTGCAGGCGGCGGGTTACCGCTGAGAACGCCTCTCGTTCCGCCTAATGAGAACCTGTCTCATTTGAGATAGAATCACCCCCGACGACTTTCGATAGATACGCCCATGTCCTCCGCTTTCGGCGCCGAAACGGTGCTTGAGGTCCGTCACTGGACCGACGCCTACTTCAGCTTCACCACCACCCGCGACAGCGGCTTCCGCTTCGAGAACGGCCAGTTTGTGATGATCGGCCTGGAAACCGAGGCGCGGCCGTTGCTGCGCGCCTATTCCATCGCCAGCGCCAACTGGGAAGAGCATCTGGAGTTCTTCAGCATCAAGGTGCAGGACGGCCCGCTGACCTCGCGCCTGCAGCACATCAAGCCGGGCGACAAGGTGCTGGTTGGCAAGAAACCCACCGGCACCCTGCTGATCAGCGACCTGCACCCGGGCAAGAACCTGTATCTGCTGGGCACCGGCACCGGCATGGCACCGTGGCTGTCGGTCATCAAGGACCCGGAAACCTACGAGCGCTTCGAGAAGGTGATCCTGTGCCACGGCGTGCGCTACGAAAAGGACCTGGCCTACCGCGATTACTTCGAGAAGGAACTGCGTGAGCATGAGTTCCTGGGCGAGATGATCGGCGACAAGCTGCTGTACTACCCGGCCGTCACCCGTGAACCGTTCGCCAACCAGGGCCGCCTGACCCAGCTGATGGAGAGCGGCGAGATGCAGCGCACCCTCGGCCTGCCGGAGCTGAGCCCGGAAAACGACCGCGCGATGATCTGCGGCAGCCCGCAGATGCTGGCCGACCTGCGCACCGTGCTCGACGCGCGTGGCTTCCAGGTTTCGCCGCGCATCGGCCAGCCGGGCCACTATGTCTTCGAGCGCGCGTTCGTCGAGAAGTAAAGCGCGGGGCACCGACCCCGCCTCTGCACCCGACCTGTTGCATACCCTGCGCATTGCCGGCATGGTCCGCCACACACGGGCCGATGGCCCTCCTGGGGAATACACGGATGATGGACACATGGATCCCGCACCGGATGCGGGCGTGGGCGATTGCCGGTCTTCTGCTGGCGGCGACTCCGGCGTGGGCTGCGCCGCCCGCCCGTGGCGACGTGCCGCCGCAGGCACTGGGCAACGACCGCAAGGGCAATCCGGTCAATCTGGCCGAGCAGCGCGGCAAGGTCGTGATCGTGACCTTCTGGGCCTCCTGGTGCGGCCCCTGCCGCAAGGAACTTCCGATCCTGGCCCATCTGCAACAGGTGGTCGGCGAGGACGCGTTGAAGGTCTACGCGGTCAACTGGGGCGAACCCCGACTGGAAGTCAGCCGTCTGATCCGTCAGCGCGACTGGCCGAAGCTGGAGTACCTGCATGATCCCGGCGGCGCGCTGGCCGAGCAATTCGGCATCGTCGCAGTACCCCACATGTTCATCGTCGGCCGCGACGGCACCGTCGCCCATGCCCACCGCGGCTACAGCGAGGCCAGCCTGCCGCAGATCATGCAACAGGTGATCGATGCACTGCCCGAAGAAGTGCGCAACCGCGAGGCAGGCGCAGCAGCGCTGGGGCACTGACTACGTACATCGCCTCCTGCGCGAACAAGGCGTGTTACAGCAGCGCTTCGATCTCGTCGCGCAGCTGCTCCGGCCTGGTGGTGGGCGCATGCCGCGACACCACCCGCCCCTGGCGATCGACCAGGAACTTGCTGAAATTCCACTTGATGCGGGCGCTACCGAGCAGGCCGCGCTTCTCGCGTGACAGCCAGGCCCACAACGGATCAGCCCCCTCGCCGTTGACCTCGATCTTCTCCGACAGCGGGAAGCTGACCGGATAATCCAGCGAACAGAACTGGCGGATCTGCGCGGCGTCGCCGGGCTCCTGCGCGCCGAACTGGTTGCATGGGAAGCCGATCACCACCAGGCCACGCTCACGGTAGTCCTGCCACAACTGTTCCAGCCCGGTGTACTGCGGGGTGAAGCCACAACGGCTGGCGACATTGACCAGCAACAAGGGACGGCCCCGGTACTGATCCAGCGCCTGCGGCTGGCCGTCGAGGTCACGGAAGCTGAAATCGTAGGCGCTGGTCATGATGGCGGGCCGTGGGCGGTGAATGCATGGTACCCGCGCCCGGCCCCACCAGCATGCCTTTTGACACAAGTGCGGGCGCGGCCGGCCGGGTTAACCTCGGGCCCTTGTCTGCCTTACCGGAGTTCCTACCTTGACCACTCGCCTTGCCCTTGCCGTGGCCATGTCCCTCGGCCTTGCCCTGCCCGCCTTCTCCGCCGGCGCCGCCACCCCGGCTGCCAGCACCCAAGCCCAGCAGGCCAATCCGTTCTTCGCCGAAAGCCCGCTGCCGCTGCACTTCCCGCAGTTCGACAAGATCAAGGACAGCGACTTCGCCCCGGCCTTCGACGCCGGCATGGCGCAGCAGCTGAAGGAAGTGGAGGCCATCGCCAACAACAAGGCCAAGCCGACCTTCGACAACACCATCATCGCGCTGGAAAAGAGCGGTGACATCCTCGACCGCGCGACCACCGTGTTCTTCAGCCTGGTGGGCGCCGATACCAACGACACCCGCAAGAAGCTGCAGGCCGACTACTCGGCGAAGTTCGCCGCGCACAGCGATGCGATCGCGCTGAACGGCAAGCTGTTCGCGCGCATCCAGGCACTGTACGACACCCGCAGCCAGCTGGGCCTGGACGCCGAAGGCGTGCGCCTGGTCGAGAAGTACTACGACAACTACGTGCGCGCCGGCGCCAAGCTGTCCGACGCCGACAAGGCCAAGCTGAAGGAAATGAACGCCGAGCTGGCCAACCTGGGCACCAAGTTCAGCCAGAACGTGCAGTCGGAAGTGAACGCTTCGGCAATCACCGTCGACGACGTCAAGGAGCTGGACGGCCTGTCCAAGGAGCAGATCGCCGCCGCTGCCGAAGCCGCCAAGGTCCGCGGCCAGGACGGCAAGTACGTGATCACCCTGCTCAACACCACCGGCCAGCCGCCGCTGACCAACCTGGCCAACCGCGCCCTGCGCCAGAAGATCTACGAAGCATCGGTGAGCCGCGGCAGCCGCGGCGGTGAGTTCGACAACACCGCGCTGGTCTCGCGCATCATGCAGCTGCGCGCCGACAAGGCCAAGCTGATGGGCTTCCCGAACTTTGCCGCCTACAACCTGACCAACCAGACCGCCAAGACCCCCGAAGCGGTCAACGCGATGCTGGGCAAGCTGGCCCCGGCCGCGGTGGCCAACGCCAAGCGTGAAGCCGCCGACCTGCAGGCGATGATCGACCAGGAACAGAAGGCCGCTGGCAAGCCGACGTTCAAGCTGGAACCGTGGGACTGGGCCTTCTACAGCGAGAAGGTGCGCCAGGCCAAGTACAACTTCGACGAGTCGCAGCTGAAGCCGTACTTCGAAATGAAGAACGTGCTGGAGAACGGCGTGTTCTACGCCGCGGGCCAGGAATTCGGCCTGACCTTCAAGCAGCGCACCGACCTGCCGGTCTACCACGATGACGTCACCGTCTACGACGTGTTCGACGCCGACGGCAGCCAGCTGGCGATCTTCATCTTCGACCCGTATGCACGCGCCTCCAAGCGCGGTGGCGCGTGGATGAACTCCTACGTCTCGCAGTCCAAGCTGACCGGCTTCAAGCCGGTGGTCGCCAATCACCTGAACATTCCGAAGCCGCCGGCCGGCCAGCCGACCCTGCTGACCTGGGACGAGGTGAACACCACGTTCCACGAGTTCGGCCACGCCCTGCACGGCATGTTCTCCAACGTGAAGTACCCGTACTTCTCGGGCACCTCGGTGCCGCGTGACTTCGTCGAGTTCCCCTCGCAGGTCAACGAGATGTGGGCCGACAACCCGGTCATCCTGAAGAACTACGCCAAGCACTACCAGAACGGTTCGGCGATGCCGCAGGCGCTGCTGGACAAGGTGCTGGCGGCGGCCAAGTTCAACCAGGGCTTCGCCACCACCGAGTACCTGGGTGCAGCCATGCTTGATCAGCGCTGGCACCAGATCGGCGCCGACCAGGTGCCGGCCGCCAAGGACGTGATGGCCTTCGAGCGCGCCGCGCTGGAGAAGGACGGCATCTACTACGCGCCGGTTCCGCCGCGCTACAAGACCCCGTACTTCAGCCACATCATGGGTGGCTACTCGGCCGGCTACTACGCCTACATCTGGTCCGAAGTGCTCGACGCCAACACCCAGAAGTGGTTCAAGGACAACGGCGGCCTGAGCCGCAAGAACGGCGACCACTTCCGCGCCACGCTGCTGTCCAAGGGTGGCAGCGTGGATGCCATGCAGCTGTTCCGCGATTTCGCCGGCCACGAGCCGCAGATCGAACCGCTGCTGGAAAAGCGTGGCCTGACCGGCGCCGGCAACTGATCGCCGCTGCGGCAGCCTGAAACGAAAACCGCCCGGGAAACCGGGCGGTTTTTTGTTGGGTCATCCACGCATGGCGTGGATGCTCTTGCAGATCAGCGTGGCGCCACGTACCCGCCCGGCACGCCTTCCGGCGACAGCACCAGCTGCCACAACTGCGCATGCCGGCAGCGGAAGGTGGCCATCGATCCGGCCAGGTAGAACCGCCACATGCGGCGGAAATGCTCGTCGTAACGCGTGTCCAGCTGCGGCCACGCCGCTTCCACGTTGCGTCGCCAGGCCTGCAGGGTCAGGTCGTAATCGGTACCGAAGTTGTGCCAGTCCTCCAGCACGAAACGGCCTTCGAACGCCCGGGTGATCTGCACTGCCGACGGCAGCATCGAGTTGGGGAAGATGTAGCGCGCGATCCACGGATCGGTGCGATGCCGGGAGATGTTGGTGCCGATGCTGTGCAGCAGCAGCAGGCCACGCGGCGACAGGCAGCGTTTGGCCACCTCGAAGAAGCTGGCGTAGTTCTTGTCACCGACGTGCTCGAACATGCCGATCGAGAAAATCGCATCGAACGGTTCGTCCAGTTCCCGGTAGTCCTGCAGGCGGATTTCAATCGGCAGCCCCGCGCACAGCTCGCGGGCAAACTCGGCCTGTTCCTGCGAAATGGTCACGCCGACGCCGCTGACGCCGTAGCGCTCGGCTGCGAACTTCAGGGCTTCGCCCCAGCCACAGCCGATGTCCAGCACACGCTGACCCGGGCGCAGCCCCAGCTTGCGGCACACCAGGTCGAGCTTGGCTTCCTGCGCGGTGTCGAGATCGTCGGCATTGCGCCAGTAGCCACAGCTGTAGACCAGGCGCTGGCCGAGCATGGCCTGGTAGAGATCGTTGCCGAGGTCGTAGTGGCGGCGGCCGACTTCGTAGCTGCCCTGCCCCACCTGCAGGTTGAACAGGCGCGCCTTCAGCGCATCGGCCACTTCGCGCCAACCGTGCACCCGTTCGTCCAGGTGCGCCTGCATCAGGTGGACGAGGAAATCATCCAGGACGTTGGCATCCCACCAACCCTCCATGTAGCTCTCGCCGAGGCCGAGCGAGCCTTGGCCCATGACCCGCGCGAAGAAGCGCGGGTCATGCACCTGGATATCCTGTGGCTGGGTACCGCCGATGCGGACCCCGGCTTCCTGCAGCAGGCCGGCGACCCGCTCCTGCAACCCTGTATCCACGCCACCTCCTCGACTGCGGTCAACCGCGTGCGAACAGCTCCACGTAGTCCTTGGCCACGTGCGGCAACAGCACCGCCGCCGGAACATCGGCGGTCTGGGTGCCGTCCGAGTATGGACCCACCTGGTAGGGCGGGAAAACAAAGCGCAGTGCCGTGATCTGCCCCTTGTCGTCGGTCAGCGGCTGGAACTGGCTGAAATTGTCGGCCTGCGGGCCGGTACCGTCGGCGATCATGCGCGATGCGTTGCGCAGCGATTCCTGCAGCTGGGCCGGGTCCATGTCCTCGCCGCTGAGCCGCGTGGCCACGCGTTCGCGCAGCTGGTCGGCAACGAAATCACTGATCGCCTTCCAGCCCTTGGCATCGGCCACCAGCTTGTCGGCGCTGAGCATCTGCTGCTGCGCCGGCAGCCACACGAAACGCGCCACCAGCGGCTCGCCGTGGGCGCCACCGGTATAGCGGCTGCCATCGGCACTGACCACCACCAGCTGTGGCGTTTCCAGCAGCTTCTCGAAGCTCAGCGACAGCTCGTAGGGCATGGTCGGCTTGTCATTGCCCAGCCCGTCCAGTGCCTGCTGCAGGTCGCTGCGAGCGCTGGTGGCATAGTCCTGCAGCGCGCGTGCCAGGCCCGGGTAGCGGTCGATGCCGGCCGGGTAGCTGATGCCCACCACTTCGCGTTCGTTGTTCTCGATCACGTCGCGCAGGTCCAGCGGCGCTTCCGTGGCCGGCGTTTCGCCTGCGGCGGTGGTCTCGGCGGCAGGTGCCCCGTCGGCCACCGGTGCCGGTTCGCTCTCACGCTGGCAACCGGCCAGCAACAGCACGCCCACCACGCCGGCCAGCACGCTGCCGTGCAATGGCCGGTTGTTTCCAATCTTCATCGGGATCCCCTGTTCATGTTTGTACATCATCGCCTGCCATGGCTGAAGCGTGGCCCGCTGGCATTCAGCCAACGAGCAGGTCGTGGTACTCCTCATGCCGCTGCAGGAAGGCCTCGGCGTAGGAACACGCCGGCACCACCTTGTACTTCTGCTCACGGGCAAAACGCAGCGCCACACGGGTCAGCTCACCGGCAATGCCCCGGCCGGCGATCGGCTCGGGCACCTCGGTATGCGTGATGACCATGCGCCTGCGTTTGATCTGGTAATCCAGCACCGCCAGCTGTCCGCGCACACGGGCGGTGAAGCGATGGTTGGCCAAGTCGTGTTCGACCTCGTAGGCCAGACCGGGGGGCGTGACCGAAGCCATGGAACTGTCTCCTGCGGCGACTGCGTGGATGGTGCGCAGCCGGGCGCCATGATCGCGTGAAGCCTGAACAGGGGCAAGTCCAGTCCGTTCACGTCAGTTTTCGACCCTCAAGCTGGAGGGCCGGCGGCCGCTATCGCCTGTGGAGGGGTACGGCCAGGCTGGCACGGCCCTTGCGACCGTTGATCATGCGCACCACCGCGGAGGCACCGATGCACCCCAGCGATCCCCATTCCGATACCGACCGCGCCCTGCTGGAGGGCCTGCTGCAACTGGCGGTGGAAGGGCAGACCGAAGACCAGGATTTCCAGCGCATCGGCGAGGAAGTGTTCGCCCGCCTGCTGGACACCTACGGCCAGCAGACCGCGATCTGAGCCTGCCGGGGCGGATCGCTGCCGATCCGCCCCGCTCCCGCCATCAACCGCCGCCGAGGCGGAAGGTCGGGTTGGAAAGCTCGCGCAGGAAGTGGGTGAAGATGCTCGGCTGCATGGCCAGCATGAAGATCACGCCGAACGCCGCGCCCGCCAGGTGGGCGCTGTGGTTGATGCGGTCACCGCCGCGCTTGTCCATCCAGATGCTGTAGCCGACGTAGAACGCGGCGTAGACGATGGCCGGCGCCGGGATGAAGAACACCAGGATGATCGACCACGGCTTGATCAGGATGAAGGCGAACAGCACCGCCGACACCGCCCCGGACGCACCCAGGCTGAGGTAGTTCGGGTTCTTCTGGTTCTTCAGGTAGCTGGGCAGGATCGAGACCAGCAGCGCACCGATGTAGAACGCCGGGTAGGTCAGGTAGCTGCCGGTCAGCTGCACCATCACGCTCTCGATGAATCCCCCGAAGAAGAACAGGGTGATCATGTTGAAGATCAGGTGCGACCAGTCGGCATGGATGAAGCCATAGGTCACCAGCCGGTCGTACTGGCGGTGACGGTCGATGGCCGGCGGCCACAGGATCAGGCGGTCGGCCAGCTTGCGGTTGTTGAACGCCATCCACGACAGGATGGCGGTGATGGCGATCAACAGCAGATTGACGGGGGTCATGTCAGGCTCAGGCGCTACGGTAGTTGTCGACCATACGATAGCGTTTTGCGTACCAACCGAAGGCCAACGCCGCGACGAAGGCGAAACCGGCGAAGAAGAACATCAGGAATGCCGCCTCGCTCAGGCCGGTACTGGCGATCTTGTGGGTCACCACGTCATTGCGCACGGCTGCATTGGACAGCAGCACCCACAGGTTGCCGATGGTGGTGGTCAGGTTCCAGAAGCTCATGACCACACCCTTCATGGCCTGCGGCGCCTGGCTGTAGGCGAACTCCAGGCCGGTGGCCGAGACCAGCACCTCACCGAAGGTCAGCAGCGCGTACGGCAGCATCTGCCAGAAGATCGACATGGCGTTGCCCCCGTCCATCACCACCTGGATGCCGCCGACCACGATCCAGGCCAGGCCGCTGAAGGCGATACCGGCGGTCATGCGGCGCAGCGCGGTCGGCTCGAAGCCGAAGCGGCGCAGGGCCGGGTACAGCACCAGATTGTTGAACGGGATCAGGATCATCACCAGCAGCGGGTTCAGCGCCTGCATCTGCGAGGCGGTGAACCAGCTCGGCATCTGCATCTGCTGGCCCTGCAGGACCCAGGTCGAGGCCTTCTGGTCGAACAGCGAGAAGAACGGCGTGGTCAGCGCAAAGATCACCAGCACGCGCAGCACCGAGCGCACGCCTTCCACGGCTTCGGCCGGATGCTGGCCACGGGCACGCTCCAGCTGCAGCCAAGTGCCGCCGCCGATGCCCGCCAGGACCGACACCAGCGCCAGGCACAGGCAGATGACGATGCCCAGCGAGCCGACCAGGCTGAACGAGGCTGCTGCCAGCACCAGGCCGAGCACGGCGATCACCAGGCCCGGACGGCCCTGGCCGGTCACGCGCGTGGTCAGTGCGGTACGCACCACGTTGGCGAACGAATGCGGATCCTTCGGCGGCAGCGGCACCAGCACGTAGCGCTTGCGGCCCAGCCAGAACACGAAGGTGGCGATGAACATCAGGATGCCCGGGATACCGAACGCCCACTGCGGGCCCCAGTTCTTCAGCACCAGCGGGATCAGCAGCGAGGCGAACAGCGAGCCGAAGTTGATGATCCAGTAGAAGGCGTCGAAGACGATCTTGGCCAGGTGCTTGTTGCTCTGGTCGAACTGATCACCCATGAACGAGGCCACCAGCGGCTTGATGCCGCCGGCACCGAGCGCGATCAGGCCCAGGCCGAGGAAGAAGCCCTCGCGGCTGTTCTCGAACAACGCCAGGCACAAGTGGCCGGCGCAGTAGACCAGGCTGAACCAGAGAATGGTGTGGTACTTGCCGAAGAACCTGTCGGCCAGCCAGCCTCCGAGCAGCGGGAAGAAATACACGCCGATCATGAAGCTGTGCATGATGTCCTTGGCTTCACCGGCACGGCCTTCCGCAGTGATTTCCTGCAGCAGCAGCGAGGTGATCAGGAACTGCACCAGGATGTTGCGCATCCCGTAGAAACTGAACCGCTCGCAGGCCTCATTGCCGATGATGTACGGGATCTGGCGCGGCATCTTTCCCTGGCCGGCGATGGGGGCAACTGCGTCGTGGCTCATCCTGTAAGGCAATCCTGCAAAGCGAAAGGCGCAAGATTACCGGAAGCAGGGCTTGCGAAGCACGCTGCAGGGCTGCATGACAACGGTGCCAATCCATGGCAGACACCGCATGCCATGCCGGAAGTCACGGCACCTGCACGACAAAAGCGTAAACTTATCGTTATGCGCCCCCTCGCCCCCGCCCGTCTCCTGCTCAGTTGCCTGGTGCTGCTGATGGCGTTGCAGGCGCAGGCGCGGCCGCAGGCACCGGCCACAACGGCCAGCGAAAGCGAGCCCCGCCAACTGACCGTGGCCGCGCTGGAGCTACCCAGCCGCGATGATGCGCAATGGAAGTTGCGCCGCGAACAGGTCGCACAGTTGCTGACCGACCTGCAACCGGACGTGATCTCGGTGCAGCAGGTGCTGCAGCAGCAGGGCCGCAACCCGGCCTGCTGGCTCGCCACCCGGCTGCGCTACAGCTGCGACTTCGTTACTGCCGATCCGCCCAGCCAGCCGTTGCGGCATGGCAACGCGATGCTGACCCGGCTGCCGGTCAGCGAGGATGGCGTGACCCTGCTGCACCCACCCGGCACCTTCAGCGCCGCCGGCATGATGCGGCTGAAGCTGGGCGAGGCACTGGTCAACATCTATGTGGCACGGCTGCGCCCGGACCCGGACGAGGCCACCGCCCGCCAGCATCAGACCAGCGACCTGATGACCTGGATCGGCGCCACCGCCGAGGGCATGCCCAGCCTGATCGCCGGCGATTTCTCGGCAACCACCGTCGAGCTCGTGCGCAGCACCCCGGGGTTCCAGCCCGCCCGGCGCAATCCCGGCGGTCGCGTCGAGGCGCCTGCGGCCAGTGGCGGCGGCAGCAGCGGTCATGGCCTGGATGTGCTGTTCCAGGTCAAGCACTTCGGCGGCATCCGCCAGCAGCCGATCCTGCTGCCGGCCGACGGCGACCTGCCCGGCCTGCGCCTGGGCGTGATGGCCACCCTGCGCCTGCAGGGTGATACCGCCGCTACCGAATGACTCCTGCAACAAAAAAGGCCGGGTTTTCCCCGGCCTTCTCCGTTCATCCCATCACCGCGATCAGGCGATCGCTTCCTGGTAACGGCGCTCGACCTCGTTCCAGTCGATGACGTTGAAGAACGCGCCGATATATTCCGGACGGCGGTTCTGGTACTTCAGGTAGTACGCGTGTTCCCACACGTCCAGGCCGAGGATGGGGGTGTTGCCTTCCATCAGCGGGCTGTCCTGGTTACCGGTGCTCTCGACCACGACCTTCTTGTCCGGGGTCACGCTCAGCCAGGCCCAGCCGCTGCCGAAACGGGTCAGCGCAGCCTTGGTGAAGGCGTCCTTGAACTTGTCGAAGCCGCCCAGGTCCTTGTCGATGGCCTTGGCCACGTCGCCCACCGGGTTGCCGCCAGCATTCGGAGCCATCACGGTCCAGAACAGCGAGTGGTTGGCATGGCCGCCACCGTTGTTGCGCACCGGACCCTGCAGGTTCTCCGGCAGCGACTTGAGCTTCTTCACCAGTTCTTCGACCGGCAGGTCAGCGTACTCGGTGCCTTCCAGCGCCGCGTTGACGTTGTTGATGTAGGTCTGGTGATGCTTGGTGTGATGGATTTCCATCGTCGCCGCAT
This sequence comes from Stenotrophomonas sp. GD03819, assembly GCF_029841665.1. Taxonomy (NCBI): domain Bacteria; kingdom Pseudomonadati; phylum Pseudomonadota; class Gammaproteobacteria; order Lysobacterales; family Lysobacteraceae; genus Stenotrophomonas; species Stenotrophomonas sp. GD03819. The sequence continues at coordinate 100,865 of NZ_JAOCEW010000010.1, read as the reverse complement.
CGATGTGCGGTTCCAGCGCGTCGTAGGCGTAGGACAGCTTGGGCAGGGTATAGGCCATGATGCATCTCCTGATTGCGAGGGCACCCGACGGTGTCGGGCGTTGCGCGGTGAATGATGGGGACAGACCGCAAGATTACCAAGGGGGATGTAAAGGAAATTGCGTCCTGCCAGTGAGCACGACGGCAATTGTTACGCAGCAGTGACGCGATGCCATCCTCATGCACCGTGCAGCGCACAGGCGCTACAGTGCCTGCACCGCCCTCGCCCGCTCCTTGCCCATGCGCAACCCCCGGCTGCTGATCACCGCCATCGCCCTGCTGCTGCTCGGCCTGGTCGTCAACCATTTCATGCAGCGCCCGCCGGCGCCGCAGTTCGCGCCGGACCTGCAGGGTGCGCCTGCCGCGCGCGCGCCGGCCACCGCCTCGCCCGGCAAGAACAGCGGACTTCCCGCGTTCCTGCCCGCTGAAGCCCGGCAGACCATCGCCCTGATCCAGCGTGGCGGCCCGTTCCCGCACCGCCAGGACGGCAGCACGTTCGGCAACCGCGAGCAGCAGCTGCCGCAACGCCCGCGCGGCTACTACCGCGAATACACCGTCGATACCCCCGGCGCCCGCACCCGTGGCACGCGCCGCATCGTCACCGGCGGCGATCCGCCGGAGGCGTGGTACTACACCGACGACCACTACGAATCGTTCCGCAGCTTCACCGTACCGGCCCAGGGAGCGCAGTGATGAGCCACGATGATTTCGGCCTCGGCCTGCATGACATCAACAATGCTGGCGTCTACGCCATCGACAGCGACGACATCGGCGCACTTGCCGCAGCGATGCGCGATGCCGGGCTGAAGGTGATCCGCATCGATCTGGAAGGCGTGGGCGACAAGCGCACCCTGCTCGCCCGGCTGGCCGCGCAACTGGATTTCCCGACCGGCTTCGGCGGCAACTGGGATGCGCTGTCGGACAACCTGCGCGACCTGCAGTGGCTGCCAGCCAACGGTTACGCGCTGTTCCTGGCCGACGTGGACACGTTGCGCGCCTCCACGCAGAAGGACTTTGACACCCTGCTGGACGTGATGGACGAAGCCAGCCGCGACTGGGTCGGCCGCGACGTGCCGTTCTGGGTGTTCCTCTCGCAGAGCGCGTAAGGTCAGTGCCCTGGTAGAGGCCGACCTTGGTCGGCGCTTCTGTGCCAACCAAGGTTGGCACCTACCCAAGCGCGAGCCGGCCACTGTGTGGCGCGCCCGCCTTGCCTAGCGGCTCCCGTTGTCTTCCTGCAGTTCCTTCTTGAACGGGATGTCCGGCGGCGGTCGCGCCACGGCCGGCTGGTCCTGCATGTTCGGATTGGTCAGGCCGCAGCCACCACCGGCCTGCAGGATCGAGATCACGCAGGAGATCCTCGTACTGGTACCCGGCAATGGAATCTCCATTGCCTTGACTCCCTTGCGCACCCACTCGGCCAGCAGCGATTCCTGCGGGACCCAGTACTTGTCGAACGAAGTGGGCGTGTAGTCGTAAGGCGGTCGCTTCAACCAGGTGCCCGATTGCGCGATGCGTTCCTTGCTCCAGCCATCGTTGGCACCCCCGGGCGCACCGCGCTCGGCACGACCCTCGCCTTCCTGGCCCGGCACACGCACGCTGCCATCGGCATTGAACAGGCCACTGCCCTTGCCGGTGGCGCTGGCCTGGCGGGCGCCCTTGTCGGCGCCGTCATGGTTGCGGCTCGATGCACCCCAGTCATCACCCTTGGCGGGGGTGGCCCAGTTGCCCGGATTGGGGGCCGGGCGCGCTCCTGCCTGAGCCGGGGTCGTGCTGGATGCAGCAGGCCGCGCAGTGCTGCTGCTCGCCTGCGTCGCGCTGCCATTGGCTGCCGGCGCGGGTGTTGCCGCGGGTGCATTCCCACTGGAAGACGAAGGGGCTGCGGCCGGTGCCGAGGCTACTTCGCGCTCGCGCACCTGTACGTCACGACCCGCCGGCGCACGCACCGCCGGATCACGACCGGCAACGGTTGCCATCCGCACCTGCGGATCGACCACCGCCTGCACTTCACGCTCGCGCACCTGCACGTCGCGCTGCGGTACCCGCACCTGCACATCGGCCGTGCGCAGCGGCTGCGACACCGCCGGTGCATCGACCGTACTGACTTCGCGCTCCTGCACCTGGATGTCACGCAGCTGCGGCGTCCGCACCGCGATTTCCGGCGCACGCAGTGCGGTTGGGGTTGGCGGCGCCTGCACCGGCTGCACGCTGCGCTCGCGCACTGCGGGCGTGGTGTCACGCGGCACGATGCTGACCTCCGTGCGCGGCACGCTCACCGGTGGCACCACGAAATCCGTACTAGCCTGCGCTACTTCGGTGGCCTGCACCGGCGAGGGTGGCGGGGCCGCAAGCGGGGCCGGCTCGGCTTCGGCCGGCGGCGACGGCACGCTGGCTGTCGGTGCTGGAGCCGGCGCGGGTGCAGGCGCCGACGCGGCCGCAGGACGTGGCTCAGGTGCCGTCGCTGCCCCTGCCTCCTGGCCGGCGGCAACCTGACCCGCCGGTGCAGCCGCAGCCGCTTCGGCACCCGGCTGATCGCCACCACCTTCCTGGCTGGCGCGACCGACGAATTCCACCTGCACACGCTCGCCTTCGGCGCCCTCTGCTTCCGGTGCCGTGGTGCGGATCACCGCAACCCACAGCAGCAGCATGAAAAACAGCAGGTGCAGCAGCGCGCTGGCAAACGCCGAGGTCCAGCGCATCCAGCGCTGATCGCGCGGCGCAGCGTCCCAGTCCTGCCAGAACAGCCGTCGCAGCGACTGCCACGGTGACAGCCGGGGCGATTGACCCGGCGGCCCAGGCAGCGGGCGCGGCAGCAATACCGCAATCACTTCGCGGGCGTGGAACGGCCGCGGCAGCGGGCCCAGCGAGCGCAGCCACAGCGCCCAGCCATAGGGCAGGCGCGTAGACTTCTCGAGGACGGCGCGTGGCTGCTGGCGGGCCAGCAGCAGTTCGATGAGTTGCTCGGCCCGGGTCAGAGGCACGCGTCAGCGGTCAGGCGACGTTGCCGCGCGGGATGTACGGCGCGTGGCCGCTGTCGTGGTCGGTCGCATCGCGCACGGCGGTCACGCCCGGCACGCGGCCCATCAGAGTCTTCTCGATACCCTGCTTGAGCGTCACGTCGGCCATGCCACAGCCCTGGCAGCCACCACCGAAGCGCAGCAGCACCACGCCGTCGGCCGAAACTTCCTGCACGGCCACCTTGCCGCCGTGCGAGGCCAGCTGCGGATTGACTTCGTTCTCCACCACCCAGTGCACGCGCTCGACCAGCGACGCGGCATCGCCGGGGGCCTCGCCCTTGATGCGCGGTGCCTTGATGGTCAGCTGCTGGGTACCGGCGGTGCCGGCGACGATGTCGATCTCGGCGCCGTCGAGCCAGCCGACGCTGCTCGCATCGACGTAGAGGGTGAAGCCATCGCAGTCCACCGCCCACTCGTCACCGAGCAGGTCGGTCGGTTCGGCGAATTCCAGCCGGGCATCGGCGCGCGGGGTACCGGGGTCGACCGCGCTCAGGCGCACGCCCATGCCGGGCACGCCCTCGCGTTCGATCAGCTTGCGGAAATGGGTCTGAGCAGTGTCGGAGATCTGGATCATCAGGCTATTCTAGCCAAGTAAGCGTCAGCCGCTCATTCGGTTTATACACCGTCCGGCGCATTGTTCAGTCAACACGAGGTGGAGATTCCCATGGCCGACCTGATTCCACTGGCCCAGGCCCGTTGCGTGCCGCGCAAAGGCAGCGACCACAAGCTTGGCGAGGCCCGCCTGGCCGAACTGCTGCCGCAGGTTCCCGGCTGGGAGCTGAGCGAGGGCGGGCAGGCCCTGACGCGCACCTTCCGCTTCAAGGATTACTACGCCACCATGGCCTTCGTGAACGCGCTGGCCTGGATCGCCCATCACGAGGACCACCATCCGGACCTGGGCGTGCACTACGACCGCGCGGTCGTGCGCTTCTCCACCCACGATGTGGGCGGCCTGAGCGAGAACGACTTCATCTGCGCGGCAAAGACTTCGGCCCTGACGGAGCAACTGCCATGAACGTACGTTTGCTGAGCCTGTCCCTGATCGCTGCGACCGGCCTGGCCGGCTGTGGCCCGTCCGAACCACCGGCACCACCACCGCCGCCGCCGACCGAGGTGGCCGCGGTGAAGACGCCGCCGCCGCAGTACCCGCTTGAGCTGGCCTGCATGGGCGTGGGCGGCACCAGCACCTTCAAGGTGACCATCGGCGCCGACGGCAAGCCGAGCGAGGTCGCGCTGTTGACCGGGGCCGGCAACCCGCAACTGGACGAACTGGCCAGGACCGCCGTGCAGGGCTGGCAGTTCAAGGCCGCCACCCGCAACGGTGCTGCAGTGCCGGCCACCATCCAGGTACCGGTCAGCTTCAACCCGCCGCAGCCGAAGCCGGACCAGTGCTTCGCCATCGAAGAACGCCTGCGCCGCGGCGGCTGATCGCCCGCGCCCCGACGAGGCCAGCCGACGCCCGCCTCGCCCTCGCCGCCCCGGCCTTGCCCGGGGCGGTTGTCTATTGACCAGGACCGCGTCGGTACATGCTGCAGATTCCTCCCGAAAACATCTGGATCGCACTGGCGGTCACTCTTGCGGCCGGCCTCGCCACCGCCATCGGCAGCCTGCTGGTGCTGTTCTCACGGCGCCCCAACCCGCGCCTGCTGGCATTCGGCCTGGCCTTCGCCGGCGGCGCGATGGTCTATGTGTCGCTGTCGGAGATCCTCAACAAGTCCATTGCTTCGTTCGCGCTGGCCTATGGCGAACGTACCGGTTTCACCTACGGCACCCTGGCCTTCCTGCTGGGCGTGATCGTGATCGTGCTGATCGACCACTTCATTCCCAATCCGCACGACAGCCTGGACAAGCAAGACCCCGCGTTCCGCGAGAACAGCCGCGAGTACCTGAAGCGGGTCGCACTACTGACGTCGGTCGCGATCACCGCGCACAATTTCCCGGAAGGGCTGGCAACCTTCTTTGCCACACTGGAAAGCCCATCGGTGGGCATGCCACTGGCCTTCGCCATCGCCATCCACAACATTCCCGAGGGCATCGCGATCGCGGTGCCGGTGTACTTCGCCACCCAGAACAAGTTCTATGCGTTCAGTGCCAGCCTGCTGTCCGGCCTGGCCGAACCGGTGGGCGCGGCGCTGGGCTACTGGCTGCTGTCAGGATCGTTGTCGCACGCCACGTTTGGCTGGGTGTTCGGACTGATCGCCGGCGTGATGGTGTTCCTTGCGCTGGATGAGCTGCTCCCGGCGGCCAAGCGCTATGCCAAGGGCCACGAAACCGTGTATGGCCTGGTGGCCGGCATGGGCACCCTGGCGATCAGCCTGGTGTTGTTCAAGTGGTGAGGGACTCCCGGCTCGCCCTGTAGAGTCGAGCCACGCTCGACTGCTCTCCGGTCGGCTCGCGCGGAACGCCAGTCGAGCATGGCCCGACTCTACAAGGGTTCCTTACTTCAGGCGGTCCAGCGCCTCGGCCAGCTCATCGGCCAGCGGCGCATTGAGCACATACGGGGTCTTGCCGTCGTCCAGCGCGAACTCCAGCGAAGCCGCGTGCAGGAACAGGCGTTTCAGGCCGATCTGCTCACGAAGCCGCTTGTTGACCGCCGGATCGCCGTATTTGTCGTCACCGGCCACTGGATGCCCCAGATGCTGGGCATGCACGCGGATCTGGTGGGTGCGGCCGGTCTCGATACGCACCTCGCAGTATGAATGGCCGCCACGACGTTCCAGTACCCGGAAGTGGCTGATCGATTCCTTGCCGATCGCATTGACCTGCACATGGCGCTCGCCGCCCTGGCGCAGGCCCACATGCAACGGCGCGTCAACCGTCATCACGCCGTCGGGCATGCGTCCGGCCAACAGCGTCAGGTAGCGCTTGCGGATGCCGGCACCGTGGTCTTCACGCAGCAGCGCCTGCAGTTCGCTCAGCGCCGACCGCTTCTTGGCCACGATCAACAGGCCCGAGGTGTCGCGATCCAGCCGGTGGACCAGCTCCAGGGTCTGCCCCGGGCGCAGCGCGCGCAGGGTCTCGATGGCGCCGAAGCTGATGCCGCTGCCACCGTGGCTGGCCACGCCGGTGGGCTTGTTCAGGGCCAGCAGGCGGGCGTCCTCGAAGACAATGGCCTGCTCCAGGCGGCGCATGAACGCCTCCGGCGGGCCGGCCCTGTCTCCCTCCTCACTGAGACGGACCGGCGGCACACGCACCTCGTCACCCGCCTCCAGCTTGCGTTCGACCTTGGCACGGCCGCCATTCACCCGTACCTGGCCGCTGCGCACCAGCTTGTAGACCAGGCTGCGCGGGGCGCCCTTCAGCTGGCCAAGCAGGAAGTTGTCCAGGCGCTGGCCGGCGCGGTCGGCGGGAACGGTGATCATGCGCACGGAAGGCTTGTCGCCAGCGGGTTTGGTCGGGTCTTGGGCGGTCATCAGGCTGTTTATTCTGTTACACTCGGGGGGCGAGATAAGGGATTGATTTCGTTGGAAGTTACTCAGGGCCAGAAGCCCAGCTTCCGACGAATCCGGCACAGTGCGCGACCACCGCCCGCGGGGCGGCCATGTTAGCGGCTCACCGGCCTTCCCGGCCATCGCCGGATGCCTGACACGCAACCGTGCTGAACATGTCCCGCGTGGCGCTCCAGCCTGGCTGACAGCTGCCTGCGGCCTGTAACACCCCAAAACCCATAAGAGTGAAGCGCTCCCGCGGCCTGCCGTGGTGTCGTAGCGCTGGAAACCCAAGCCGCCCTCCCCGCGCTTGCGCGAATGGGCGGCGAACCGTGTCCAGAGGCGAAACCCCATGGCGTTCCGCGCGGTAGCCGCTTGCGAGGAACGCAACAATGAAGCGAATGCTGATCAACGCCACGCAGGCTGAAGAGCTGCGTGTTGCCATCGTGGATGGCCAGTCGTTGTATGACATCGACATCGAACAGCCGTCGAAGGAACAGAAGAAGTCCAACATCTACAAGGGCCGGATCTTCCGCATCGAGCCCTCGCTGGAAGCGGCCTTCGTCGAGTACGGTGGTGGCCGCCATGGCTTCCTGCCGCTGAAGGAAATCTCCCGCGACTACTTCCAGGCCGGTGTCGACCACAACAAGGCCGGCATCCGCGAACTGCTGAAGGAAGGCCAGGAGATCGTCGTCCAGGTCGACAAGGAAGAGCGTGGCAACAAGGGCGCTGCCCTGACCACGTTCATCTCGCTGGCCGGCCGCTACATGGTGCTGATGCCGAACTCGCCCAGCGCCGGCGGCGTGTCCCGTCGCATCGAAGGCGAAGACCGTGCCGCCCTGAAGGACGCCCTGGACAAGCTGAACATCCCCGACGACATGGGCGTGATCATCCGTACCGCCGGCGTCGGCCGCGATGCGGAAGAGCTGCAGTGGGATCTGGACTACCTGCTCAACGTCTGGCGTGCCATCGCCGAAGCCGCGCTGAGCAAGCCGGCCCCGTTCCTGATCTACCAGGAATCGCGCCTGATCGTGCGCGCCCTGCGTGACTACCTGCGCGCCGACATCGGCGAGATCCTGGTGGACACCGAGGAGATGTACGAGCACGCCCGCGAGTTCATGCAGCAGGTGATGCCGCAGACCCTGCGCAAGCTCAAGCATTACAAGGACGACATCCCGCTGTTCAACCGCTTCCAGATCGAATCGCAGATCGAAGGCGCCTACGAGCGCAACGTGCGCCTGCCGTCGGGCGGCTCGATCGTGGTCGACCAGACCGAAGCGTTGACCGCCGTCGACGTGAACTCCTCGCGCGCCACCAAGGGCAGCGACATCGAGGACACCGCGTTCCAGACCAACCTGGAAGCGGCCGAAGAAGTGGCCCGCCAGCTGCGCCTGCGTGACCTGGGCGGCCTGGTGGTGATCGACTTCATCGACATGGCCTCCAACAAGCACCAGCGCGAAGTCGAGAACCGCCTCGCCAACGCGCTGAAGTACGACCGCGCGCGCGTTCAGGTCGGCCGCATCTCGCGCTTCGGCCTGCTGGAAATGAGCCGCCAGCGCCTGCGCCCGAGCCTGGGCGAGTCCAGCCAGATCGTCTGCCCGCGTTGCGACGGCCACGGCCGCATGCGCAGCGTCGAGTCGCTGTCGCTGTCGATCATCCGCGTCGCCGAAGAACATGCGATGAAGGAAAACACCGGGCAGGTGCTGGTCCAGGCCCCGGTGGAGATCGCCAACTACCTGTTGAACGAAAAGCGCAGCGCCCTGCGCGAGATCGAGCAGCGCCACGAGGCGCCGATCGTGATCGTCGCCGACGAGCAACTGCACACCCCGCACTACACCGTCACCCGCCTGCGCGAGAACGAGCTGGGTGAAGAGAGCAACAAGCCCAGCTACCAGCGCGGCACCCCGCGCAAGTTGCCGGTGCACGCGCTGACCAAGGGCCAGCTGAACATCCCGCCGCCGGCGGTGACCCAGGTCAAGCACACCTCCCCCGCCCCGGTGCGCGAGGAAGTGGAGCCGGCCAAGGCAGCCCCGGCCCCGGTCGCGGTCGCACCGACGGCCCCGGCCCCCAGCGGCGGCGTGATCGGCTGGCTCAAGCGCGTGTTTGGTGGCGAGCCGGCCCCGGCGCCGGCGCCGGCCGCTCCGGCGGCGCGTCAGTCGCAGGACGGTGGCCGCAAGGACCGCAACAAGGATCGCAACAAGGACCGCAAGGACCGTCGCGACGACAATCGTGGCAACGGCAACGCGCAGCAGCAGAAGGACGGCGGCAACCGCAAGGACCGCGGTGAGCAGCGCAAGGATGGCCGCAACGGCAACAACGGCAATGCCCAGCCGCAGCCGCAGCAGGGCAAGCAGAAGGAGCCGCAGCAGAAGGATGGCCAGCAGCAGCCGCAGCAGCAGAACAAGCCGCGCAACGAGCAGCAGGGCCAGAACCAGAACCAGCAGCAGCCGAAGCTGAAGCAGCCCAAGCAGCCGCGTCCGCAGCAGCAGGACGGTGACAAGCCGGCCGAGAAGCCGCAGCGCGGTGCCGCCGATGCACCGGTCGACGCCGTGACCGCGGCAGCAGCCGTGGCCGCCACGGCCGCCGCCGCCAATGGGGTGACCGCACAGGAAGCCACTGCACCGGTCGCCCCGGTGGCCGCCGCTCCGGTGGACGCCGCAGTAGCGGTCGAGACCGGTGCCAACGAGGCCGAGGTGGTTGCGGTTGCCGGTGACGAGGCCGCAACCGACGCCAATGGCGAGCAGGCAGGCGAAGGCGCGACCCGCCGTCGCCGTGGCCGTCGTGGTGGCCGTCGTCGTCGTCGCGGTGGCGCCGAGAACGCCGCCGGCAGCGACGCTCTGGGTGATGACCAGGACGAGGGTGATGACAGTGATGACGCCGACGGCGCCGAGCCGAACGTCGACAGTACTGCCGGCACTGCGCCGGTCGCTGTTGCGCAGCCGGCCCGTTCGCAGCCGGAGTTCGACTTCGATGACGAAGTCGAGCCGGTCGTTGCCGACGCCTCGAAGCCGGTCCGTGCTGCCGCCGCCGTTGCCGCCGCACCGGTTGCCGTGGTGAGCAGCGCCGTGGTCGAAGCCGCCGCCCCGGTCGTGGCTGAAGTGCAGGCCCCGGTCGAAGCTGCTGCGAAGACCGAAGCGGTGTCCTCGCCGGTGCAGACCAGCATGCTCGATGCCATCGACGCCGCGACCCCGGCCCAGCCGGTAGCCGCTGCCGCGCCGGTGATCGAAGTCATTGCGCCGGTGACCGAAGCACAGCCGGTCGCGGTTGAAGCAGCCCCGGTGGCTGAAGCCGCTCCGGTGATCGAAGCGAAGCCGGCGGCGGTCGAAGCTGCGCCGGTGGTTGAAGCCAAGCCGGAGATCGTCGAAGCCACTCCGGTGGTTGAAGCCAATCCGGAGGCCGTTGAGGCTGCGTCGGTGGTTGAAGCCAAGCCGGTCGTTGAGCCCGTCGTGGCCGCCGAACAGCCGGTCGTTCCGGTGGCGGTGGAAGCCGCGCCGATCGAAGCCGCTGCCCCGGTCGCCGAAGCGGTGGTGACGCCGTTGATCGACCCGGTCGCCGATGGCCATGCCGACGCTGCAGCCCAGGCTGCAGAAGCCAAGGCCGACGAAGAAGACGAAGAGACTGCCAAGCGCACGCCGCCGGCGAACTGATCGCTCTTTGATCGCATGAAAACGAAACGGCGGGGATCAATGATCCCCGCCGTTTTTGTTTGTGCCTCCGGCGCGTGCAGCGCTCTGGAAAAGGCCGACCTTGGTCGGCGCCGTTGTTGGAGCGGACGCGGACACGTCCGTGCCAACCAAGGTTGGCACCTACCGAAGCGTGCTCCGTCAGGGTTTCGGCGCGAACTGCAGACGGGTCCACACGCCGTAGTGGTCCGAGGCCCAGCGACCGCTGTCATCGGGCTGGTCGAACAGGAGCTTGGCCTCACGCGCGACCATCTCGTCCTGCTGGAAGAAGATGTGGTCGATCCGCGAGGGTGCCTGGTAGTAGTGCCGGTTCAATGTACTGACCCCGGCCAGGTCAGTGTTGACGTGCACGCTGCCGTAGCTGTCGCCGTAGTGGCTGCGCAGCTCGCTCAGGTCACCAGCATCCACCAGCGCATTGAAGTCGCCGGCGATCACCACCGGAGCACCGGCCGACGTTGCAGTGATGAAGCGTAGCAGGTCCTCGACCTGGCTGCGGCGGATGCGCTGCCCGCTCTCGTCACTGCGCTCGTTGAGGTGCGTGGCATAGACGTTCACCGGCGTGCCATCGACGTCGATGCGTAGGTGAGCAACCGTTCGGTAGTCGTCCAACGGCTGCAGCAGATGATCCCCCTGGGCGAGGATCGGCCGCCGCGTCAGCAGCGCATTGCCGTAGCGCTTGGGCGCCCCAACCGGATCGGTGGACACGAACACGTACCTGTAGCCGAGTTGGCTGGCCAGCCATTGCGCCTGGTTGCGCACGTTGCGGCGCTGGATCACCTCCTGCAGGGCAACCGCATCCGGCTGCAGCCGCTTGAGTTCGGCCAGAATGGTGCGGCGCCGGCTCGGCCAGTCTTCGCGGTCATGATGCAGGTTGAAGGTGACCATGCTCATGCCCGGCGCGCTGGCAACGTCGGGCGCCGCGGTCGTGGCAGCCGGTTCGGCCGCCATCAACACGCCCGGCAATGTCAATGCAATGGCCAGCCCCAGGGCACGCACCGATGTGCGCACCCTCGCCCCCTGCTGCTTCATCGTTACTGTCCCTTGCGCTCGGCGCGGCGCACCGCGCTCGGCACTTCGATCTCGATCCGCGCCGGCAGCTGGTGCACGTGCAGTTCCTTGTTGATCCACTCGGCGGCTTCGCCGTTGACCGTCACCTCGCCCGGATCACCCGCGTACGGCCATGGCAGCACCACGCCCCCCACCGGCGGCACCAGGCCCGGCTGCACCTCCAGCACCAGCTGCTTGTCGCTGCGCTGCAGGCGGTAATTGAGCTGGCCCTGTGGCGTACGCAGGCCCTGCACCGCGACACCCTCACCCTGCAGCCACGCGCTCGGTACGCCGGCGGCCAGCACCAGCGCATCGTCCATGTCACGGTTGTAGGCGAACATGTCCAAGGCCGAGCGCACGAAGTCCGAGGCCACCCAGGCATGCGGCAGGTCACCGACGAAGAACGGCTTGCGCGGCGTGCGCGAGACCACTTCGGCCCACTGGTTCCAGGCCTGCGGTGCGCGGTCCTTGAAGAAGAACTCGGTGGCCTGCCAGGCGCGGTCGCGCCAGCCCAGGCGCACGAACGCGGCCACGTTGCGCCATTCGTACGGGGTGTAGTCCTTCCACTCGCGCTTGCCATCGCGCCGCGCGACGAACTCGTTCCAGTAGCGTTCGAAGGTCGCCTCCAGGGCCTGCTGCGGCAGTCGGCCCTGCTCGCCGCCAGGCGCCAGTGCGATCGTGGTCGAGGTCGCATCGAAATCGCCCAGCTCGGCCGAGCCCGGCAGGTAGTCGATGCTGTGCTGCTGCATCGCCGACAACAGCGAGGCCTGCAGGTCATCCCTGAACTGATCGCGCGATTCGGCAATCTGCATCGCCTCGACCTTACCCAGCTGGGTCGCCAGCAGCGCCGCGTCCTTGTAGCCGCGCAACGCCCAGAAGTTGTCCCAGTACGAGTGCATCGGCTTGGCCGAATAGCCTTCGTGGCTGATCGAGGCCGGCATCATCCCGTAGAACGCCGGGTTGCGCGCGCGGTTCTCTTCAGTGCGCTCGCTGGCGCGCAGCTGCTCCATGTAGGTGTAAGCGCCCTGCACGTGCGGCCACATCAGCTCGGTGAAGGTGCTGTCGCCGGTGTAACGCCCGTACTCGGCGATGCTGTAGATCAGCTCGCCATGGCTGTCGTTCTCCGGCACCGGATCACTGCCGCGCGCATCGACGCAGCACGGCACCTTGCCGTTCTCGAACTGGTACGGCGCATACCAGTTGATGTAGTCACGCACCGCATCGCTGCGGCCCATGCGCAGCAGGCCCTCGGAAATCATCGCGCCATCGCGGATCCAGCTGCGCGCATACGAACGCGTGCCCGGCTGCAGCCGCGGCCCGACCCGCGAGATCAGCATGTGCGCGACCGCCGTGCGCAGGGTATCGACCAGCGGTTGGCCTGCAGCGGGCACCTGCAGCGTGACCACGCCCAGCTTCTTGCGCCATTGTTCGGCCACCTGCGCCTGCGCCTTGGCCACGTCCAGCGCCTGCGGCGCCCAGCCACCGGTCTGTGGCAGCACCACCGCCACCTCGCGGCTCTGGCCAGGCTCGAGCTTGATCGTATAGATCAACGCGCCCGACGCCATGCCGGTGCTGTCCTTCACCGCGGTCTCAGCCGGGTACTTGCCGTCCGCCAGGTGCATCGCATCGAGCTTGCCATCGAACGTACTGGCAAAGCGCGCGTCCGGCACCTGCAGCGGATAGAGGCGCGGCTCGCCGTTGACCCGCACCAGCTGCTCGCCGACATCCAGTGCATCGATGCGGCTGAAGCCACCGACGGTGTTGAGGAACTGCGTGGGCGGATTGACCTGCCACGGACGGATCGCCAGTGCCAGGGTGTATTCGTGTGCGACCTTGTCCGGATTGCTCAGCCGGTAGCGGCCGATCAGCTGCGCGCGCTCCGGCGTGCCCTGCACGAAGCCGGTCACCGCCAGGCCAACCTTTTCATGCACCCAATCGACGTTGGCGATCGGCAGGTAATGATCCTGCAGCGATTGGGTGATCGCCACCTTCGACCAGTCCAGCAGCTTGCCATCGAGGCGGATGAACGGTTCGATGCTGAAGCTGCCCTTGGCCGGCTCCAGTGCGCCGTCCTCGCTGATCAGCGCCTGTTCCTGGCCGCCATCGAGGCCGAGCAGGGTCCAGTACGGCTGCTCACCCACATAGGCACGTGGCAGCGAGCCGCGTGGCAGGTCGGCGGCGACCGAGGAGAGGAAAGCGTTCGGGGTGGCGGCAAAGGCCAGCGGCTTGAGCGTGATGTCACGGATGCCATAGCGCCAGTTCGGCCCGTCCTGCAGATCGAAGCGCACGTAGCGCGCATCGGTGTCCGGCAGCGCCAGCCAGTCGCGGCCACCGGCACCACTGGTCACTTCACGCACGGTACGCCAGTCACGGCCATCCTCGGAAGTGCGCACGGTATAGCGGCGGGCTTCCAGATTCGGCAGCCAGTCGATCACCGCACCGCCGATCTCGCGGCTCTTGTGCAGGTCCAGGCTGATGGTCTGCTGCTTGACGCCACCACTGATCCAGAACGTATCGCTCTTGCCGTCGATCATGCGGTCCTGCAGCGCGGTGGCGGTATCGGCAATCACCGATGGCACCAGCGCCGAATCATCCTGAGCTGGCAGGCCCTGCAGGGTCAGCTTGTCGAAGCACACCGTGCCGCGGCCGCCGACCTTGCTGTAGATCGTGAACTCGACCGCAGCACTGCGTGCCATCTCCTTCTCGGGCGAGGGACCCCACGCCTTGTCGATCTGGCGGCGGCGGTACTGGACCGGCGTCCACGCCCTGGGGAAGCTGTAGCCGGGCCGGTTGACCCACCAAACGTTGTCGCCACTGGTATCGATCAGCTTGAACTGCAGGTCGTTGCCCGGCGAATCACCGCGCAGCTGGAAACCGAAGCGGTAATTGACCGGGTATTCGATGTTCAGCGCGCGACGGATGCCGACGTAGCCGGAGACATCGTGGAAGTCATAGTCCAGGCACAGCGCGCGGCCACCACCAGCGCCGCTGACCGGCCGCAGCGAACCGCTGACCTGGTCGGACAGCACCAGCTTCCAGGCCGCGATGTCGTCGAAGTCGTCCAGCACCTTCGGTGCCGGCAGCGCCGGGGGTGCGGCGATCGCCAGGGAGGTCCACAACAGGCCCAGTCCAACGGCGATCGCTCGCTTCATCCCTTGACGCTCCCCAGCAACAGACCTTGGATGTAGTACCGCTGCAGCACCAGGAACAGCGCCAGCACCGGGACCACGGTGACCACCGCGCCGGCCATCATCATTTCCACGTCCATGATGTGCTCGCGCGAGAGGGTGGCCAGCGCCACCGGCAAAGTGTAGTGCTCCTGATCGGTCAACACGATCAACGGCCACATGAAATCGTTCCATGCCCCCATGAAGGTGAAGATCGCCAGGGTCACCAGCACGGGCTTGAGCATCGGCAGCACGATCTGGAAGAAGATGCGCAGCTCCCCTGCCCCGTCGATGCGGGCCGCTTCCAGCAGCTCGTCCGGAATCGAACGCGCGTACTGCCGCACCAGGAAGATGCCGAACACGCTGGCCAGCGCCGGCACGATCACGCCGCCGAAGCTGTTGACCAGGCCCAGCTGCTTCATCAGCAGGAACAGCGGCAGCATCGCCACCTGCGCCGGAATCACCAGCGCCGCCATCAGCACCTGGAACAGGCGCTCGCGGCCGACGAAGTTCAGCTTGGCGAAGGCATAGCCGGCCATCGTGTTGAGCAGCAGCGAACCCAGCGTGATACCGACCGACACCAGCAGGCTGTTGGCGAAGTTGCCGCCCATGCCGGTGCGCGCGAACAACTCATGGTAGTTGCGCGTGGTGATGCTCGATGGCAGCAGCGGCGGCGGGAAGTGGGTCGCCTCGCCCTGCGGCATGAACGAGACCGAGAGCATCCACAGCAGCGGCGCCAGGCTGACCAGCGCCAGCACCAGCAACGCACCATTGATCAACCACGGGTACCAGCGCGACTGGCCGATTTCACGACTCATACCAACTGCCTCTTGCGG
This sequence comes from Stenotrophomonas sp. GD03819, assembly GCF_029841665.1. Taxonomy (NCBI): domain Bacteria; kingdom Pseudomonadati; phylum Pseudomonadota; class Gammaproteobacteria; order Lysobacterales; family Lysobacteraceae; genus Stenotrophomonas; species Stenotrophomonas sp. GD03819. Next base: position 85,652 of record NZ_JAOCEW010000010.1, on the reverse strand, counting down.
CCGAAACGCAGCATCACGGTGGTCACCGCCAGGATGATCAGGAACAGCAGGAACGCCACTGCGGAGGCGCGCCCCAGGTTCCACCACTTGAAGCCTTCCTCGAACATGAAATACAGCACGCTGACGGTACTCTGCAGTGGGTCGCCGCGGGTCATCACGTACGGTTCGGCGAACAGCTGGAAGTAGCCCGACACGGTGATCACGCCGACCACCAGCAGCACCGGGCCGAGCATCGGCAGGGTGATGTGCAGGAACTGCTTCCAGCGCGAAGCACCGTCGATACGGGCCGCCTCGTACAGGTCATGCGGGATGGCCTGCAGGCCGGCCAGGAAGATCACCATGTTGTAGCCGAAGTTCTTCCACACCGCGAACAGCATGATGGTCGGCATCGCCCAGTTGGGATCGCCCAGCCAGTCGATCGGGCTGATGCCCAGATGACCCAGGCCGTAGTTCACCAGGCCGTAGCTGGTATGGAACAGGTAGCGCCAGATCACCGCCACCGCCACCAGCGTGGTCACCACCGGCGCGAACAGGGCGGTGCGGAACAGCGCCTTGAAGCGTGCGGCCGGTGCATTCAGCAGCATCGCCGCACCCAGCGACACGCCAATCGACAACGGCACGCCGATCAACACGAAGTAGGTGGTGTTCCACAGCGACTTCCAGAACATCGGCGTCTGCAGCAGGTCGATGTAATTGCCGAGGCCGACGAACCGCAGGTTGCTGCTGTCAGCCAGTGCATAGAGGTCGAAGTCGGTCACGCTCAGCGCCAGCGCCGAGGCGACCGGCAGGCCGAAGAACATGCCCAGCACGATCAGCGAGGGACCGGCGAAAATCCAGCCGGCAAGCGAAGTACGTTTCATTGCGCGCTCCCGGCGGCCACGGCACTGCTCGATTGCGGCGACGGCACGCGCTGCTGCAGGCGTTGTTGTTCATGCATCCAGCGGCGCTTGGCCAGCACCTTGTCCACGCGCTGGTCCAGCTCTTCCACGGCCTTGTCCTGCGCCAGGCCACCACGCACCACCTTCTCGGTGACGATGCGCATTTCCTGCACGATGCGCTCCCACTCAAGCACCTTCGGCGTCGGCTTGACCCGCTCCAGCTGGTCACGGAACGCAGCGGCCAGAGGATCATTGGCCAGCGACGGTGCGTTCCAGGTACTGCGACGCGGCGGCAGGTCGCCGATGATGGAATGGAAGCGGGCCTGGATTTCCGGGCGCGACAGGAACTCGATCAGCCTCCAGGAGGCTTCCTTCTGCTGCGACTTGCGGAAGATCACCAGGCTGGTGCCACCGGCAATACCGGCGCCCGGACCGTCCGGACCCGGCAACGCGGCCGTGCCCCACTGCCCTTCCAGCTCCTTGGGCTGCAGCTTCTTGAACTCGCGGATGTTCCAGGGGCCGGAGATGTAGAACACATTGAAGCCACGGAAAAACTCGTCCCAGACGTTGGAGATCTGCGTCTCGGACATCTTCGGCGCCCAGCCCTGCTCGAACATGTTGGCGTAGAAGGCCAGCGTGCGGCGGAACCCCGGGCTGGCGAAATTGCCGCGGGTGTCATCGTCGCGCAGCAGCGGATCGGGCTGCTGCAGCGCCAGCGACAGCTGCTGCTCGAACTCGTTGATCGGCATCAGCACCGCATAGCGGTTCGGGCCCTGCATGCGCTTGATCGCCGCCATCTGTTCGTCCCACTCCTGCCACGTGCGCGGCGGGTGGTCGTAACCGGCCTTGGCCAGCAGATCCTTGCGGTAGAAGATCAGGCGCGTATCGACATACCACGGCACGCCCACCAGCGCGCCGTGGATCACATTGGTATCCCAGATGCCTTGGAAGTAGTCCTTCGGGTCGACCACGGCCGAGCGCTGCACGAACGGCTGCAGCGGCGTCAGCGCATCAAGCTCGGCGAACTCCGGTACCCAGGTGTTGCCCAGCTGGCACACGTCCGGCAGGCCGTCGGCGGCGAACGCGGTCAGCAGCTTCTCGTGCGCGGCCGTCCACGGGATGTTCTGCACATCCACCTTGATGCCCGGATTCTCGGCCTCGAACTCATGGATCAGCTCGCTGACCACCTCCGCCTCGCGGCCCATCGCCCAGAAACGTACGGTGGTGGTGCCCGGATCGGTACGGGCGCAGCCGGCCACGGCCAATGCGGCCAAGGCAGGCAGCGCCCAGCGGCGCAGGCGGTCGATCCAGTTCGGCATCGGGTTACTTGCCCTGGCCTGTGGTGCGGTTGGCATTGTTCTTCTGTTCCTGCGCGGCAGCCGCGCGTGATTCGGCGATACCCACCGCGCGTGCCGCCGCGGCCTTTTCGTCTTTCTGCAGTTCCAGCGGCTGGAACGAACCTTCCGGTGCCAGCCAGCCACCACTGAACCCGGCCCGTTCCAGGCCCTTGCGGATGTACGGGTTCTTCTTCATGACTTCCCAGACGAAGTCATCGCGGTAGTTGGCGATCATGGTCAGGATCGGGCCCTGATCGATGGCGATGTAATCGCTGGCGACCCAGCCGCGATCCGGCACCAGGCGGCCGGTCTTGATCGGGATGTCGTAGTTGAAGCTGGGGTTGAATGAATCCAGGAAGCCGTAGCTGGAGTAGATGTAATCGCCAAAGCGCTTGTGCATCTCCAGCGTGGCCGGAATCACCTGCTCCGGCGCGAACACCACCGACGCGATCGCAGCGGTGGGAGCGATGGTGCCGTCATCGAAGTTCTCGCGCAGGCCGGCGCCGCGCGAGGAGTAATGGCGGAACTGGCGCTGCTCGCCGCGATAGTCCTGGGTGGTGTTCTGTGGTCCATCACTGGCGGTCAGGCCCCACACATTCTCGCCATACTCCTTCCACTGCATCGGGTTGGCGATGGCGTACTCGCGCTGGGCCAGTGCGGCCGAGCGGCTGTTGAGGAAGTAGGTGCTGCCGCGCTCGCGCATGTACGCATCCTGGATATCGCGGAAGTCGATCCAGACGTGGCTGTACTGGTGGCCGAACAGCGGGCCGAAGGACAGGTATTCCTGGCCCTGGTAGACGCCCCAGTCGTTGTCATAGGTACGCGTCCACACCGTCCACGCATCCGGGCTGACCGGGTGCGTCGGCGAGCCCAGGGCAAGGATGTAGACCATCATCGCCTCGTTGTAGCCCATCCAGTCGTGGTCGATGAAGCCGCTCTCGGGGAACCAGCCCATCGAGATCAGCGGTGCACGCTGCTGCAGCCACGGCCAGTCGACCTTCTTGTACAACGTGTCGGCGATCTGGCGGATCTCCTTCTCACGCGGATCGTCGCCGTCGTAGTACGACTGCGCGAACAGCACGCCCATCATCAGCAGCGCGGTATCCACCGAGGACAGCTCAACCCAGCTGTCGTAGCGACGCCCTTCCTGCATGTCCAGGAAGTGGTAGTAGAAGCCCTTGTAGCCGGCCTTGCCGGTGCGCTGCGGGCCCATCGGCACGTCGCGGAAGAACTTCAGCGTGGTCAGGGTGCGGTCGATCGCCTGGTTGCGGCTGACCCAGCCGTTCTCGATGCCGATCGGGTACGCGGTCAGTGCGAAGCCGACCGAGGCGATGCTGGCGAACGGCCGCGACGGATAGCGATCCGGGGTCAGGCCATTGATCTCGTTGGTGGTATCCCAGAAGAACTGGAAGGTACGACGCTCGATGTCATCGAACAACGGCGGCAGCACCGGCTTCATCGGCCGCGGCGGTGCGTCGGCCTCGATCAGGATCACCGGCGGCCGCGGCTTGGCAGGTTCCTGCTGGGCCGGCTGGCAGGCGGCCACGGCCAGGCTCAACGCTGCGGCGGACAACAGATGGCGTGCCTGCATGGCGCGATTTCTCCGGTGGTCTGATCGATGGGAAAGCATACCGTCCAATGATCTGAAATCGTTTACAAGATGCGTTCTGAAAAAACCACGAAAAACGTGGTTTGACACCGCGATCATTGCCCATGCCGCTGCCCCCTGGCCGGCAGCGGCATGGGCAATGGACCGGCGCGGGGCCGGCCATTGCCGTTTTCAAGCAGCCGATGCCGCCGGCGGAACGGCGGCATCGGGTCGTGCATCTACATCCGGGCTTAGAAGCGGAAGCCCACTTCGGCCTTGATCTGGCGCGGAGTACCAATGATGTCGCCGGTCTCGTTGTAGCTCACCAGCAGCTTGCCGTCGCTCTTCACGTAGTTCAGCTTGGAGAAGTTGTCGAAGTTGAGCACGTTGATGATGTCGATGCGAGCATACAGCTCGGTATCGCCGGCCAGCTTGAAGGTCTTGGTCGCCTGCAGATCCAACGAGCGGTAGCCGAAGATCTTGCCGCCGAGCAGGAAGTGGCCATTGCCCGACGGTGTACCGGCAGCCGGGGTCGGCATGCAGTTCGAGTTGCCGGCCTGCGCGATGCAGGACCAGTCGTTACCCGGGGTCGGCGTGGCCAGGGTCAGCTTGCCACCGAAAGTGATGCCCCAGAAACCGTCATACGAGCCGGTGACCACCAGGCGGTGACGCGGCGCGCCGTTGGACTTGATGGTCGGGTACTCACCGATGGTGCCGCGATCGAACGAATAGTGCTCGTTGATATTGCGGTTGTGGCGAGCATTGGTCCAGGTATAGGCGATCGAGGTGCCCCAGCCGCTCTCCTTGCTGTACGGCTTCTGCGCCGACAGCAGGATCTGGGTGGAGCGGGTCTTGATGCCCTGCTGGCCGATGATCAGGCTGCCGAAGCCCGGAATGCTGCAGCCCCACGGCTGCCCGTAGGTCGGCTCGTCAGCGCCGCACAGCATCTGGTTGTCGAAGAAATTGCCGTTGTTGAAACGGTTGCCCAACGTGTAGGCGAAGCCATCGTAGGTCAGCGTGCGTGAAATCGTGGCATCGGTCAGCCACTCGCCGATCTGGTTGCTCATGCCGAGGCTGAACTGGTCGGAGTACGGCACCTTCATGTTGTTGTTCAGCAGATCGACTTCCATGCCTTCATTGCTGGTGGAACCCAGCAGTGCCTGCACGTTCTCGATGCCGTTCATCAGGTTCGGATTCCAGTCAAAGCACGGAGTCTGCCCGTACATGCAGCTACCGGTGGCCGGGTTGCGGAAGAACACGGTCGGCTGCGGCAGTGCCAGCTTCGTGGTTTCCAGTGCCAGGTTGTCGAACAGGTCGCGATCATAGGACCGGCCGGCGCCACCATGGAACACGTGCTGCTCATCGGCGTTTACGTCATACGAGAAGCCCAGGCGCGGCTGCCAGGCATTCTTGAAATTCTTGCGATTGTGGCCGGTGCTGATGTAGTCGTTGACGTTCAAACCACTGAGCGCCAGCGTCTGCGCATAGGTCTGGCCCGGAGGCGCATGCCTGTCCTGCGAGAACAATGCGTTCACAACCTCTGGCGGGGTCACGAAATCGGTATAGACCGGGTTCTTTTCGTAATCCCAGCGCAGGCCGATGTTCAGCTGCAGATGATCGTTGACCTGCCAGTCATCCTGGATGAACAGACCAATCTGCTTGACCTTGGCGCGCACCTCGGACTGCACGCCGGTGACACCAGTACTGGCCTTGGTGAACTGAGCCTTGTAGGGGGTGCCGGAGGAGAAGGCAGGGTTGTCGATGGTGTAAAAGAACTGCGGATTGATCTGCGCCGCATCCGAGGCGTACAGATCAATCTGCTTGTACTTGGCGCCCATCTTGATGGTGTGGTCGCCGGCCCACTGCAGGCCGTCCAGGGTCAGGTTGTCCTCGATCGCCCAGCCCTTCTGGCCCTTCACCTGAGAGGCGAACGCATCGGCTGCGCCGATCTGGACGAGGGTCTTTTCCTGCGGGGTGTTCCGGTTCTTGTCACCAAAGTCCGGCGCGGTGTAGACGATACCGTTGCCGTAGGTCAGCGGCAGCGGATTATTGAACGCATCTTCATGGGTGACCATCAGTTCGTTGTAGAACCGCTCGCCGCTGTGGTTCCAGCGCAGGGCGTAGCGGCGATCGGTGTTGTCCACCACCTTGCCGTGCACCTTGGCGGTCTGGTCACTGAACTGCTGCTGGGTTTCGTCGCGGTCCTGGAAGGTCAGTTCGATGCGATCGTTGTCGGTCGGCTCGAAGTCGATCTTGGCGAAGATCAGGTCCTGCTGGAACGGCTGGCTGGCCGGGCCGAGACCCGCGAGACCATCGGCTGGCAGTTTGGCGGCCGCCGAGCTCACCGCACCATCCGGCGCGATGGTCACCGGCAGGTCGAAGCGCTTGGCTTCATAGGTGACAAAGAAGTGGGCCTTGTCCTTGATGATCGGGCCACCCAGCGCGAAGCCGTACTCCTTCTCGGCCGAGTCTTCCTTGCTCTTGCCCGGCTGGCGTTCGGCCGGGGTCATCGCACGCATGCTTTCGTTGGTATAACGGTAGAAGGTCTCACCCTTGAACTCGTTGGTACCCGACTTGGTCGCGGCGGTGATCGCGGCGCTGGACACCTGGCCGTACTCGGCCTTGTAGTTGCCGGTGATGACCTTGTACTCACCGATGGCCAGCTGCGGGAACGGATTACCCGCGCTGCCGGACTGGCCGGAAATGCCGCCACCCTTGACGTAGCTCTTCTGGCCCACGCCGTCGATGTAGACGTTGGTACCGTCGGAGTTGGTCGCGCCGCCACGCAGCGAAGTATTGCCCTTGGCATCGCGGGTGAAGATCATGCCCGGCACCGCGTCGGCGAACTCCAGGAAGTTGCGCGAGACCTGCGGGGTGGTCTGGATCTGCTGCAGGCTGACGGTCTTGCCGACTTCGGACGTGCGCACTTCCTGCAGCAGGGTCGGCGCGACGACGTTGACGGTGTCCAGGTTGGTGGCCGCGGTCGAACCCGGGGTGCTGCTGGCAGCGCCGGCAAAGTTCAGCGTCGCGGTCGAGGCCACGGTGACGGTGACCTTCTGCGACTGGCCGTTGGCGACCACGTCGTAGGTGCCCGGGTCCAGGCCCATCAGCGAGTAGCTGCCATCGGCACGGACGGTGCCGCGACGGACGGTGCCTGTGGCGATGTTGGTGGCGGTCACTTCGGCGCCGGCCTGGGCGCCGGACACCTGGCCGCGCAGGCTGGCATTGGCCGACTGCGCCATGACGTTCGGGGCGGCGGCCAGCATCAGGCAGCTGACCAGTGCGGTGCTCAGCAGCCGGCGCGCCGGCGTGCGGAAGGTGGTGTGCATCATCAACTCAATCTCCGGGTGGCGGTAACCGCTCGCGCGGTACCTGCGATCAATCAAAAAAGAAGGAACGCCTCTGGCTTCAACGGCCCGATGGCGGAGTGGTGGAATCGCGAACTATTAAGCGGGGAACCAGGGTCTGCTTATCCCCTGTCCCGTCCGTGGAGGTGCCGTCCATCAACTGCAGCAGGCGCGTCATGGCCCGGTCGCCGAGCTCGGCGATGCTGACCTGCATGGTGGTCAGCGACGGGTGGACGAAACGCGCCAGTGGAATATCATCGAAACCCGCCAGGGCCACATCGGCCGGGACACGGACCCCTGCCTGCGTGAACGCATACAGGCAGCCCAGCGCCATCATGTCGTTGGCGGCGAACACGGCATCAGGCAGCGCTCCGGCTGCCAGCAACTCCTGACCGGCGCGATGGCCGGAAGCTTCGTCGAAATCACCGGGCAACTCGATGCCCTCGGCGCCACTGCCAAACGCTACCAGCGCGTCACGGAAGCCGCGCAGGCGCTCGCGCGCGTCGAAGTTGAGATCCGGGCCAGAAATGAAAGCGATGCGACGGTGGCCAGCGTCAAGCAGATGACGGGTCATCGCCATCGCACCGGCATGGTCGTCGATGCTCAGCACCGGGTGGTCCTGCCCGGGCAGATAGGTGTTGATCAACACCGTCGGCAACGACTGCGGCAGGTTGTCGGTCAGGAAGCCCGGGCTCTCGGCATAGGGCGAGAGCACCAGCAGGCCGTCGACGCGGCCGCGCATGGCGCGCAGGGCCGCACCCTGCTGCTCCTGGTCACCGTGGTAGCTGGACACCAGCAGGTGCTGGCGGCGGCTACGGGCGACATTGTCGATGCCACGCATCAGCTCGGAGAAGAATTCGCCGTACAGGTCAGGCAGCACCACGCCCACCGTGTTGGTGCGGCGGCTGCTCAGGCTGCGGGCGGCGGCGTGCGGGGTGTAACGCAGCCGTGCGGCGACCTCCAGCACAAGCTGGCGGACCGGTTCGGCGACATTTTCATGCCCGTTGAGCGCGCGGGAAACCGTGGCCACGGAGACCCGGGCTTCGCGTGCGACGTCTTTGATTGTGATAGCTGCCTTGTTCACGAAGCCGCCCTCCACGGCTTGGACCTACCAGCATTGGCGCGGAATGTAAGCGTTTCCATCTGGGCTTGTAAACAGTCCGTTAGGCGAATGTCCCGAAATGGACATGGAAATCTGTCTGCAGCGAGCCCCCGCGGGGACCCGCCAGGACAGCGTGGGACAAGGGCTCAGCCCTGTTCTGACGGGGTCTGCGCGCGGATGGACAACGCGTGGATGTCGGTCTCCATCATCGCCCCCAGCGCGGCGTACACCGCGCGATGCCGGGCCAGCGGGCCCAGTCCGGCAAAGCGTTCACTCACCACATGCACGTTGAAATGGCCGCGGCCATCGCGCGCACCGGCATGGCCTGCGTGGCGATGACTGTCGTCTTCGATCTCGAGCACGCTCGGCGCCAGGGCATGCTGCAGCGCATCACGCATTCGCGAGATCCGTTCCGCGCTCACGGCAACACCTTGCGAAACGGTCGCACCTGCACGCGGGTGTAGACGCCGGCGGCCACGTACGGGTCGGCGTCGGCCCAGGCCTGGGCCTGCAGCAGCGACTCGAACTGCGCGATCACCACCGAGCCGCTGTAACCGGCCGGGCCCGGGTCTTCACTGTCCACCGCCGGGCACGGGCCGGCCAGCAGCAGGCGTCCCTCGTCGCGCAGCGCGTGCAACCGCGCCAGGTGTTCCGGCCGCGCCTGCAGCCGCTGCGCCAGCACATCCTGGCCGTCATACCCTTCGATCACATACCACACCGGCATTTCCTCGCTTGCGTTGTCGGGTCCGCAGATTCTAGCCAATGCGCCCCCTGCCCCGGCCCGGCTGGACACTGGCGCAACAAAGGCTTACCCTAGACTCCATTGCACGTGGCTGGATGCAGCAGCCCGTCGGTTTTTGCGGCCAACGCAGCCCCCGACGACCGTCCCGCTGCTTCAAACCGGTCCACCTGGCCGGGCCACGTAGACGACCTCCCCGTAGTTCCGTCGCCGCCGTTTCGTGCGGCGCGTCCTGCTGTTTGATATGTGTGGAATCGCGCCGATCCCGGCGTGTCTGGTGCCCTGGGGCTCCGTGGCGTTGGCCCGGCGAACCCGGTGCCGCGACTGGTCCGTTGCAATCCTGATGTCCATTAGATGACTTCCGAACTCGCGCTCGACGCGAACCCGCCAACCCGGCCGCCCGCCCCACAGCAGCAGGAAATGCCGCTGGCCGTGGTGCATGGGCAACCGGTCCTGCAGATTCCGCAGGACCTGTACATTCCGCCGGACGCGCTGGAAGTCATCCTGGATGCCTTCGAAGGCCCGCTGGACCTGCTGCTGTACCTGATCCGCCGCCAGAACCTGGATGTCCTGGACATTCCGGTAGCCGAGATCACCCGGCAGTACGTGGAATACATCACCGTGATGCGCGAGCTGCGCTTCGAGCTGGCCGCCGAGTACCTGGTGATGGCAGCGATCCTGGCCGAGGTGAAGTCGCGCATGCTGCTGCCGCGCCCGGTCAGCGAGGAAGGCGATGAAGCCGACCCGCGCGCCGAACTGGTGCGCCGGCTGCAGGAGTACGAACGTTTCAAGCAGGCCGCCGAGGACATCGATGCCCTGCCCCGGCAGGACCGCGACACTACGGTGGCGCACGCCTTCATGCCCGAACGCGCCACGGTGAAGCTGCCGCCGCCGGTGGACCTGAAGGAGATGCTGCTGGCCCTGCACGACGTGCTCAAGCGCGCCGAGCTGTTCAGCGGTCACGCCATCAAGCGTGAGGCACTGAGCGTGCGGCAACGCATGGGCGAAGTGCTGGGACGCCTGGAAGATGGCAAGTTCTATCGTTTTGAAGGGCTGTTCACGGTCGAAGAAGGCAAGCTGGGCGTGCTGGTCACATTCCTGGCGGTGCTGGAACTGGCCAAGGAACAGCTGCTGGACATCGTCCAGGAAGAACCACTGGCGCCGATCTACGTGAAATCGCTGGCCGCCGGCAACACCAATGCCCCGCTGCAGTTCAGCAGCGAGTTCGACGACAACGACGCCGCCAATGCAGACGAGTGAGCGCTGACTGCCGATGGATCAACTGCTGATCAACCGCATTGTCGAAGGTGCCTTGCTGGCCTCCAGTCAGCCGCTCACCCTGGCCCAGCTGAAGGACCTGTTCCCGGAAGAGGAACCGGCACCGCCGGGCAGCATCGAACGCGCGCTGGAACGCCTGCGCGAAGCCTGCGAAGGCCGCGGCGTGGAACTGGTCGAGGTCGCCTCCGGCTTCCGCTACCAGGTGACCGGCGAAGTGCATGGCTGGATCAGCCGGCTGTGGACCGAACGCAAGACCCGTTACACCCGCGCCACCCTGGAAACCCTGGCGCTGATCGCCTACCGGCAACCGATCACCCGCGGCGAGATCGAGCAGGTACGCGGCGTGGCGGTCAGCAGCAACATCATCCAGGCGCTGGAAGAACGCGAGTGGATCCGCGTGGTCGGCCACCGCGATGTGCCCGGCAAGCCTGCGCTGTTCGGCACCACCAAGGGCTTTCTGGATTATTTCGGCCTGAAGCGATTGGATGAGCTGCCGCCTCTGTCGGAACTGAAGGACCTGGGCGAGCTGGAACCCCAGCTGTCCCTGGACCGCGATGCGCCCGCAGCAGCAAGCGCCGACGGTCCTGACATCTCGGCCGGCGACGAAGGCGCTGCCGCGAACGATGATGCCGGCCTGGCCGGCAGTGACACCCCCGATTCCGCCGACGCAGCTCCTGCGGCGGCTATCGATGAGCAAGCACCTTCGCCCCTCGATGATGGGCACCCCGATTCCGCGCCGGGCGAGCGCGCGGTGCCAGTGAACGAACGCGAAGACAACGCCGTCGCGATGACGACCGTGGCTGTTGACCAAGCCGATTCCGAACCAGAGGCCGACCTCGAAACCGTCGGCCGGAGCAAAACTGATGAGTGACACCCCCCGTAACAAGCTCTCGCTGAAGCGCGAAGCCACCTCCGAACAGTTCAAGCTGGAAGAGCGCCTGCACAAGGTGCTGGCCCAGGCCGGCCTCGGCTCGCGCCGCGCGCTGGAACAGCGCATCGCCGAAGGCCTGGTCAAGGTCAACGGTGAAGTCGCGCAGACCGGCATGTCGGTCAAGAGTGGCGACAAGATCGAGCTGGATGGCCGTGGCTTCGTCGCCACCGCCCTGGCCGAGCCGTCGCGCGTGCTGGTCTACAACAAGCCGGAAGGCGAAGTGACCACGCGCGATGATCCGGAAGGCCGCCCGACCGTATTCGAATCGCTGCCGCCGCTGAAGGGCGCGCGCTGGATCGCGATCGGCCGCCTGGACATCAACACCACCGGCCTGCTGCTGGCCACCACCGACGGTGAACTGGCCAACGCCATGATGCACCCGTCGTTCGAGGTCGAGCGCGAATACGTGGTCCGCGTGCGTGCGCCGGAAGGCGAGGAAAAGGTCTCCGACGCCATCGTCGACCGCCTCACCCGTGGCGTGGCACTGGAAGACGGCCCGGCCAAGTTCGACGAGATCGAACGCATCGGCGGCACCGACTCGCACGACTGGTTCCGCGTCGTGGTGAAGGAAGGCCGCAACCGCGAAGTGCGCCGCCTGTGGGAGTCGCAGGGCTGCCAGGTCAGCCGCCTGAAGCGTACCCGCTACGGCAAGGTGAGCCTGCCGCGCGAACTGGCCCGCGGCCATTCGGTGGAACTGGGCACCACGCAGGTTGAAGCCCTGCGCGCGCAGCTGAAGCTGGAAGAAGGCGCGCCGTCGGCACTGACGCTGCAGCCGGTGATCGGCCAGCGCCGCGCCGCCAAGACCACCGTGCGCGTGCGCGAAGGTGGCCGCGGCAACGCCTACGTCAACGGCCACAACACCGCCGACGAGGGCCGCGAGCTGCGTCGTTTCGATAACGTCCGCGAAGACCGCGGCCGTGGTCGCGGCGGCAAGGGCGGCGGCTTCAAGGGTGGCCTGACGGTCAGCGGTGAAGCGGCAGCCAAGCAGTCGCAGAAGCCGTTCAAGCAGCGCGCCCAGAAGAACGATCGTTCGCTGCCGGAAGGCAACCCGGCCGCGTTCCGCACCTGGTACGTGCCGGATGGCGTGAGCACCGGCCCGAGCGGCCATCGCAATGCCGGCCCGGGCGCGCGTGGCCCCGGTGCCCGTGGTCCGGGTGCAGGCGGCCAGGGCCGTCCGTATGGCAAGCCGAAGGGTCCGGGCGCAGGCGCCGGTGGCGGCCAGGGCCGTGGCGGTTTCGGCGGTGAAGGCCGTGGCGGCGCAGGCGGCCAGGGTCGTCCGGCCGGTGCGGGCAACCGCTCGCAGGGCCAGGGCAACAAGCACCCGTACGGCCATCCGGGCAATGCCCCGAGCTTCCCGTCCGACCACGCCACGCCGGGCTTCAACCCGTATGGCAGCCCCAAGCCGGCGCAGGGCGCCCGTCCGGGCGGTCGCGGTCCGGGTGGTGGCAACCGTGGTCCGGGCGGCAATCGCGGACCCGGCGGTCCGGGTGGCAACCGTGGCCCGGGTGGCCCCGGCGGCAACCGCGGTCCGGGCGGCCCGCGCCGCAGCGGCCCGCGCGGCGGCTGATCACCGGCACGCCTGAAATGAAAAACCCCGGCGTAGGCCGGGGTTTTTCGTTGAAAAGGGGACGGAGGGGATTAAGTCGTTTTTGCCACGGCCTGTGTCGAAGAGGCGAAAGCGACTTAATCCCTTCCGTCCCCTTTTGCGTGGCGCTGGAACGCGGCGGGCGTGGTGCCGGTCATGCTGCGGAAGAAGGCGATGAACGGGCTCTCGGCGGAGAAGCCGGTGTCCTGCGCCACATGCGCGACGCGATGACCCAGCAGCAGCAACTCCATGGCCCGCATCAGTCGCCATTGCTGGCGCCAGGCCTGGTAGCTCATGCCGGTATCACGCTGCATCAACCGGCCGACGGTACGCGCGCTCAGGCCCGTGCGCGCGGCCAGCTCCCCCAGTTCGGGCGGCAGCTGCTCGGCCAGCGGCAGGCAACGTGCGATCCGCGGATCACGCGGTAAAGGCAGGTCCATCGGCGCCACCGGTGCAGCGGCGATTTCCAGCACGCACAACGCCAGTTGATGGTGCGCGCGCGGCGACTGCCAGTCATGGTCGAACGGCGCCTGCGCGATCGGCTCCAGCAAGGCCTGCAGCAGCGGACCAACGCCGATGATCGCCGGCTGCCGGGGCAGCTGGGCCGACAGGGTGGCGTCGAAGTACAACGAACGGTAGTCGACTGCCTGGCGCATCTGCGCACGATGGCGCAGCCCACCCGGAATCCACGCCGCGCGCGCGGGCGGCAACAGGCTGACGCGGTCACCGTAGGTCAGGCGCGTACAGCCCTGTCGGGTGTACAGCAGCTGCGCGCGTGCATGCTGGTGCCAACCCGAGTCGTGATCCGCCAGTGAGGCCGCGATCCCCAGCACCGGAGCCCTCCAGGCATCGGCATCGAAGTGCGCGTCGGGCTGCAACCAGGCCATGTCCTATTTTATACATTTGATGACAGGACAGACAGGGTGCGCCATTGCGGGCACGACCACAATGCGCGGCCCTGTTCCTGGAGCGCCCGCATGTCGCGCCGCCTGTTGTTGCTCGCCATTGCACTGCTGATGTTTCCGCAGCTGGCACAGACCCTGTACAGCCCGGCCCTGGCCGATCTGGCCGAACGCTTCGCCCTGCCGCCGAGTGCCGCCAGCCAGGCCATGAGCCTGTACCTGTTCGGCTTCGCTGCAGGCGTGCTGTTGTGGGGGCGCCTGGCCGATCGTATCGGTCGTCGCCCCGCCCTTCTCTGTGGCCTCGGCGTCTTCGGAGTAGCTGCACTGGGCGGGCTGATGGCTGGCAGCTTCGGCCAGGTGCTGCTGGCCCAGGCGTTGGCCGCAGTCGGCGCCGCCGCCGCTTCGGTGGTGACCCAGACCGTGCTGCGCGACCATCTGCAGGGTCCAGCGTTGGCGCAGGCATTCTCCTGGATCGGCATGGCCCTGGCCCTGAGCCCGGCCATCGGCCTTGCACTGGGCACGCTGCTGGTCGCCGCCCATGGCTATGCCGGCGTACAGTCCGGCCTGCTGCTGGTTGCTGCCTTGCTGGCAGTCGCATGCCTGGCTGGCCTGCGCGAAAGCCGTCCTGCACATATCCCGCACACGCCCATGCTGCCGCTGCTGCGGGAACTGCTGCGCGATCGCTGGATCTGGTCACACGCGTTGCTGGTGATGGCCTTCAACGTGGCGATGTACAGCTGGTATGTGCTCGGCCCCTTCGTGTTTGCGCGCCTGCACTGGCCAGCCACCTGGTTCGGCGCCAGCGGCGCGGTGTTGGCACTGGGCTCGGCACTGGGCGCGTGGGGCAATGGCCGCCTGCTGCGTGCAGGCGTTGCCACAACCACGCGCATCCGCGTCGCCGCAGGACTGGTTCTGACGGGAGGCCTGCTGGCCGCGCTGCTGCATGATCACCCTGCCCTGGTCGCGGCGATGGTGCCGGTGGTGACGGGCTTCGGCCTTGCCATTCCCAATGTGCTCGGCCAGGCCTTGCGCGGCTATCCACACTGTCTCGGCAGCGCAGGCGCGCTGTTCGGCCTGCTCTACTACCTGCTGATCGGTGCGGCAATGGCGCTGGTCGGTGCAGTGCAGCTGCTGGCACCGACCCTCATCGTGTGCGGCCTGCTGGCCTTGTGGCTGCAGCGGCAACGGAACCGGGTCAGCTGAATAGGGAAGATCGGGTCATGGATTGCGGCGAAGAAGGCCCCCTTCCTGCTGCCCTGTGGGCGGAGGGGCCCCGGGGTCCCTGCCCCCGGGGCCTGGATCAGCGAACAGCCGATTACTGCACGTTGATCACTTCGTCCATCGGCGCAAGGAAGTTGCCAGGGCTGTTGCGCGACGCCGAGATCACATAGGTCCCGGGTGTTGCGATGGTCGCGGTGCAATGGCGGATGGGCGTGGTGTTGCCACCGTCGTAATTGTCATTGGTACGGCACAGGAACTGACCATTGGCATAGACCGAGAAATTACTCGTTCCATCCACCTGGCCGCCGCCTGTGATGTAGATTTCCGACGGCGAGCCAGCCACACGCGGCAGAGTCCCGATCTCGAATCTGGCCGTTACCGGATGCGGCAGCAGGCTAGGACAGGGCACAACGAGTCCGCTGTCGGACAGACAGACCTCGGCGTGGGCGATGGCGGGCGTGGCGATGAGGGCCACGAGCAGCACGGACGTTCTGAACTCCATTCCAGCGTCTCCAATCATCCCAGCAGAATCGCTGGGACGTCCCTGTTAGGCATTGCGGGGTTACTGCAGGGTCAAGGAAACGTAAATGCACTGCGCGCCCACAGCATCGGATAGCTGCAGAACCCCCTCTGGGCGGTGCGTTGCGCGCCTCCACTGCGGTTGGCCCCTATCCCTTCCCGATGACTTCATGTCGATGCAGGATGCTCACCGGCGCGCGGCACTTTTCCGGTGCGTCTCGACGTCCCCAGCTCATGTTAGGAATTGCTGCAAACACGGAGCATTGTGCGCCACGCCCGGAATTCACATCAGCGCGCTGGCTATCGTGCGCGCTCTCCCACACAAGGCAGATGCCCATGATCACCATCACCGCCGAACAGGCCCGCGCCAACGCCGATGCCGCCAAGCGCCCGATCGAACTGTTCTATCGCGATCTCGACAACGCCATCCAGATCGGCTCGGAAAATGGCCGCCGCTACGTCGTGTTCGGCTTCAGCCAGATGATGGCCAGCGAGCAGCTCGTCGAAGACCTGGTCGCACAGCTGCTGAAGAATGGTTTCGGTGTTGAACGGTTGTTGAGCGATTCCGAACAGCACTACATCCGCATCAACTGGGGAACTGCCGCGCCGTCGCGCCTCAGCGCCGGTTGAGGGTGAACGCGGTGCCGTCCACGCCCAGGTCCCAGCCCTTGCCGGTACCGGACAGGGCCAGCGAGATGTCGCCCTTGGTCATCACCTGCGCGTTGCTGGACTTCACCGCACCGGCATGCGCGCCGACCGAGGCGTAAGTGCCCAGCAGCTCGTCGACGCTGACCGCGCCGGTGAAGCTGCCACGCCCGTTGGTGATCTTCGACTTGCCGACGGTCAGGCCGCCACCCTTCATCTGGATGCGCACCGGCAGGCTGGCGCCGTTGCTGCAGGTGACCGTGCCATTACCGGATGCGGTCTTGTAGATCAACGACCAGCCGGACAGGTTGTAGCGCAGCTCGCAATCGAGGTTGCCGGCAGCGTGCGCGGCGGGGGCCAACGCTGCGGCGGACAGCGCCAGCAGCAGGGCGAAGGGCTTGTTCATGGCGGGACTTCCAGTTCGGTCGGACTGGCGGCGAATCTAACAGCGCGCACGTGCACGTTGAATGCAGGCGCGCGCGCTGGTGCGGCGGCGTTCAGGCCGTCGCTCAGGCCTGCTCGTCCAGATGGAAGGCATCGGCATCAAGCATGGCCGGGAAGCGCGCGCGGTGTGCTGCCAGCGCCTCGGCCGAGACGGTGGTGGTGACCACCTGTTCGCGTTCGCGAATCTCCACCTGCGGCTGACCGAGGAAATCCAGCACCGCGCTGTCGCCGGCGTAATGCAGCTGGTTGCCATCGACGCCCACGCGATTCACTGCCGCCACAAAGCACAGGTTCTCGATCGCACGTGCACGCAGCAGTGTCTTCCACGCATAGGCGCGTGCCGACGGCCAGTTGGCAACGAAGATCTGCAGGTCGAAATCCAGCTGCTGCGGACGCTCCACGTTGTAGCGGTTGCGGCAGAACACCGGGAAACGCAGGTCGTAGCAGACCTGCGGATTGATCCGCCAGCCCTTCCATTCCACGCTCAGGCGGTCGCGACCGGCAGCATAGCGCTCGTGCTCGCCGCCGTAACGGAACAGGTGGCGCTTGTCGTAGTACTCCAGGTTGCCATCGGGCGTGGCGAACAGCAGGCGGTTGTAGACGCCATCGCCATCACGCAACTGCACGCTGCCGATCACCGCCGCGTTCAAGGCCCTGGCCTGCTCGCGGACCCAGGCCACGGTCGGGCCGTCCATGCCTTCGGCCTGGGCGATGGCGTCGTTGGAGAAGCCACTGGTGAAGGTCTCCGGCAGGATCACCAAGTCGGTGGTGCCGGCCAGCGGTGCCAACAGTGCGCCGTAGTACTCACGGTTGCCCGCCGGATCATGCCAGCGGGTGTCGCCCTGGACGAGGGAAATGCGCAGGTCCTGCATGGTCACTGCTCCGCTCAAAGAAGGCGCAGGCGTTCGATCGCCGCGTCCATGGTCGCTTCATTCTTGGCGAAGCACAGGCGCACCAGGCGCTGACCGGCCGGCGGATTCTCGTAGAACGGCGACAGCGGGATGGCGGTCACGCCCTTCTCGATGGTCAGCCACTTCACGAACTCGTGGTCCGGCAGGTCGCTGATGGCCGAGTAATCGACCAGCTGGAAGTAGCCGCCGGGGACCGGCAGCGCCTTCAGGCGGGTGCTGGACAGCTGCTCGCGGAAACGGTCGCGCTTGGCCTGGTAGAACGCGCCCAGCTCGAGGTGGTGTTCGGGCTCATCGCGGATCATCGCGGCGAAGCCATACTGCGCCGGACCGAAGCTGGTGAAGGTGTTGTACTGGTGCACCTTGCGGAACTCGGCGGTCAGCGCCGGCGGGGCGATCGCATAGCCGATCTTCCAGCCGGTGCAGTGGTAGGTCTTGCCGAAACTGGAGATGACGAACGCGCGCTCGCGCAGTTCCGGGTAGCGCAGCGCCGATTCATGGCGGCGGCCGTCGTAGATGATGTGTTCGTACACCTCATCGGAGATCAGGTAGATCTGCGTGCCGCGCAGCAGCTCAGTCAGCGCCTGCATGTCCTGCGCCGACAGCATCGCGCCGGACGGATTGTGCGGGGTGTTGACGATCAGCATGCGGGTGCGCGGGGTGATCGCCGCACGCACGCGGTCCCAGTCGACCGCAAACGTCTGCGGATCGAGCGACACATGCACGGCCTTGGCACCGGCCAGATCGATCGCCGGTTCATAGCAGTCATAGGCCGGGTCGAGCACGATCACTTCTTCGCCGGCACGCACCACGGCGTGGATGGCGTTGAAGATGGCCTCGGTACCGCCACTGGTGACGGTGATCTCGCTGTCCGCATCGACCTGTGCGCCGTAGCAGTCCAGCGCCTTCTGTGCGATGGCCTGGCGCAGCGGCGCCACGCCGGTCATCGGCGGGTACTGGTTCAGCCCGGCGGCCATCGCCTTGGCCGTCTCATCGATCAGGCGCTGCGGCGCGGAAAAGTCCGGGAAACCCTGGCCCAGGTTGACCGCGCCGTGTTCGGCGGCGAGCTGGGACATCACGGTGAAGATCGTGGTACCGACCTTGGGCAGCTTGGTGTTGGGTTGCATCGGCCTGGAATCTGGGGGAACGAGGCCCAGAAGTGTACGAAATCCACGCTGCGACTGTGGGTTCAGCCGGTAGCGCCGGGCCATGCCCGGCGGCTCTTTGCATATGCCTTGCGGCCGCCGGGCATCGCCCGGCGCTACCGGGACAGCATTCACCGCTACAATTGCCGCCGCACTCCGGCATGAAGACCCCTGCCCCTTGAACACCCCTGCATTGCTGGCCGCCAGCGGCCTGAGCTTCTCCCGCAATGACGAGCCGGTGTTCGGCCCGCTGGACTTCCATGTGGACGCCGGCGAAGCCCTGCTGGTGCAGGGCGGCAACGGCGCCGGCAAGACCACGCTGTTGCGCGTGCTGGCCGGCCTGGCCCGGCCCGGTGCCGGGCAGGTGCAGATCGATGGCCGACCGGCCGGCAATGCCGAGCGCGCGCGCTACGTCGCCTACCTCAGCCACCTGCCCGCATTGAAGCCCGATCTGGACACGCTGGAGAACCTGCACTTCCTGTGTGGCCTGCACGGCCGCCGTGCGCGGCAGATGCCCGGCAACGCGCTGGCCATCGTCGGCCTGGCCGGCTACGAAGACACCCTGGTACGGCATCTGTCGGCCGGACAGAAGCGGCGGTTGGCACTGGCGCGCATCTGGCTGTCGCCGGCGCCGCTATGGCTGCTCGACGAACCCTATGCCAACCTCGACCTGGAGGGCATCACCCTGGTCAACCGGATGATCTCGGCGCACCTGCGCGCCGGTGGCGCTGCGCTGGTCACCACCCATGGCGCCTATGCCGCACCGCCGGTGCGTACCCGCCAGCTCGACCTCGGCGGTGCCGCATGATCGCGCCAGGCACCGAACCGGGCCTGTGGCAGACCGCGGGCGCCCTGCTCAAGCGCGACCTGCGCCTGCTCTGGCGCCGCCGCGGCGATGCGCTGCAGCCGCTGCTGTTCGCGGTGCTGGTGGTGGTGCTGTTCGCGCTGGCGCAGGGTCGCGAGCCGCAACTGCTGGCCGCCACCGCAGGCGCAGTGCTGTGGCTTGCGGTGCTGCTGGCCGGGCAGCTGTCGCTGGATTCACTGTTCCGCTCCGATGCCGAAGACGGCTCGCTGGAACAATGGCTGCTGGCGCCGGTGCCGCTGGCCTGGCTGGTGCTGGTGCGCGTGCTGCTGCACTGGGCCACCACCGCCCTGCCGTTGATCGTGGTCAGTCCGCTGCTGGCCGAAATGCTGCATCTGCCGCATGACCAGCTGCCGATGTTGCTGGCATCGTTGCTGCTGGGAACGCCGTTGCTGAGCCTGATTGGTGGCGTGGTCGCCGCGCTGACCGTAGGCATCCGACGCTCTGGTATTCTTGTGGCGTTGCTGTCGCTGCCGCTGTACGTGCCAGTGCTGGTGTTCGGCGCAGGCAGTCTGGCGGCAGCCGGACGCGGACAGGATCCGGTCGGTGCGCTGCTGATGCTGGGCGCCGGCCTGTTGGTCGCGCTGGTGCTGGCGCCGTTGGCCACCGCCGCTGCAATACGTATTTCTCTGAGTTGACCGAGCTGAGAGCCAATCCACCCCTGCTGGATAGCCGCCACGCATGAATCCGATTGTCCGCTGGTTCCACCAACTCGGTTCGCCCCCCACGTTCGACCGATTCGCTGCCCGCTGGTCGCGGGTGTTCTACCTCGCGGCGGTGCCGGTGCTGCTGGTCGGCATGTGGCAGGCGCTGCTGGTGGTGCCGCCGGAAGCCAAGCAGCTGGACAGCTTCCGCATCCTCTACATCCACGTGCCCAGTGCCTGGATGAGCCTGTTCGTGTTCGCGCTGATGGCGCTGTATGCCGCCATCGCCCTGATCTGGCGGATCAAGGTCTGCGAGATCCTGGCCATGGCCTGTGCGCCGATGGGCGCCGGCTTCACCCTGATCACCCTGCTGACCGGCAGCATCTGGGGCAAGGGTACCTGGGGTACCTGGTGGGACTGGGACCCGCGCATGACCAGTGAACTGGTGCTGCTGTTCCTGTACCTGGGCGTGATCGGCCTGTACCACGCCATCGAGGACCGCCGCAGCGCCGCGCGCGCGGCCGGCCTGCTGGCCATCGTCGGTGTCAGCCTGCTGCCGGTGATCCGCTATTCGGTGGACTGGTGGGGCGGCCTGCATCAGCGCCAGTCGATCAACGTGTTCGGTGAATCGGCAATCAGCAGCGCGATGATCGCGCCACTGTGGTGGATGGTCATCGGCACCAAGTTCTGGTTCGCCGGTTCGGTGCTGGCCAAGGCCCGCGCCGACAATCTCGACCGCGAGGCCGGCAAGGCCTGGGTCGGTGGCCGGGTCGATGCCGCACGCGCGGCCGGGGAGGCCCAGCCATGACCCACCTGCCCTATGTGATCGGCGCGTACGCCGTGTTCGTGCTGGTGCTCGGCGCCGATGCCATCGGTTCGTGGCTGCGCCTGCGCATGGCACGCCGGTTGGCGCTGGCACGCCAGCAGCGGCAGCAGACCCGCGCCGTCAAACAGGAAGCTGCGGCGCCGCTGTCGACGGAGCTGGAACGATGACGCCGGTACAACGCCGCCGCCTGGCCTGGGTACTGCTGGCCCTGCTCGCCTCCGGGCTGGCCACCGCACTGGTGGCGATGGCGCTGGAACGCAACATCGCCTACCTCTACACGCCCTCGGAAGTGCTGCGCGGGGATGTCGATGCACAGTCGCGGTTCCGCTTGGGCGGCATGGTGGTGAAGGGCTCCTTCAACCGCCCGGTCGGTTCGCTGGAAGCACGTTTCGAAGTAACCGACGGCGATGCCCAGCTGGCGGTGACCACGTCGCGGATTCTTCCGGACATGTTTGCCGAAGGCACCGCGGTGGTCGCCAGTGGCCGCCTGCAGGATGGTGTCTTCGTTGCCGACGAAGTGCTGGCCAAGCACGATGAAAAGTACGTGCCGAAGGAAGTGGCCGACAAGATGGGCGATGCCCATCGCAAGCATGACGTGCCGGTGACGGCACCCGAGGTGCGCTGAGTGCTGCCCGAACTGGGTCAGATCCTGCTGTTGTGCGCGTTGCTGGCCTCGCTGCTGCAGGCCGGCCTGCCGCTGGTCGGCGCGCATCGCAGCAATACGGCATGGATGGCGGTGGCACGGCCGGCCGCCTTCGCACAGCTGCTGCTGCTCGCCGGCGCGTTCGCGGTGCTGACCGCCGCGTTCGTGCAGCAGGATTTCTCGGTGCGCTACGTGGCCGAGAACTCCAATTCGCTGCTGCCGATGATCTACCGCTACTCGGCGGTGTGGGGGGCCCACGAGGGCTCGCTGCTGATGTGGGCGCTGGTGCTGGCGCTGTGGACCGGCGCGGTGGCGCTGTTCTCGCGGCACCTGCCGGCACACGTGCAGGCGCGCGTACTGGCGGTGATGGGCGTGGTCAGCGTCGGCTTCCTCGCCTTTCTGATCTTCACCTCCAATCCGTTCCTGCGCCTGAACCCGGCGCCGCTGGAAGGCCGCGACCTCAACCCGCTGCTGCAGGACCCAGGGCTGATCATTCATCCGCCGATGCTGTACATCGGATACGTGGGCTTTGCCGTTCCGTTCGCATTCGCGGTGGCGGCCCTGCTGGAGGGGCGCATCGATGCGCGCTGGCTGCGCTGGACGCGGCCGTGGACCAACGTCGCCTGGGGCTTCCTGACCTTGGGCATCGCGCTGGGCAGCTGGTGGGCCTACTACGAGCTGGGCTGGGGCGGCTGGTGGTTCTGGGACCCGGTGGAGAATGCCAGCTTCATGCCCTGGCTGGTCGGTGCGGCATTGATCCATTCGCAGGCCGTCACTGAAAAGCGCGGCACGTTCGGCAGCTGGACCCTGCTGCTGGCGATCGCCGCCTTTGCGCTGTCGCTGCTGGGCACGTTCCTGGTGCGCTCCGGCGTGCTGACCAGCGTGCATTCGTTTGCCGCCGATCCGTCGCGCGGCCTGTTCATCCTGGTATTCCTGTCGGTGCTGATCGGCGGCAGCCTGCTGCTGTACGCGCTGCGCGCCAGCCAGCTCAGCGTGGACGCCGACGACCCGCGCCGTGGCTTCACCGCCACCTCGCGCGAGACCCTGCTGCTGGCCAACAACCTGCTGCTGGCCACCGCCTGCGCGATGGTCCTGCTCGGCACGCTGTATCCGCTGCTGGCAGATGCACTGTCGCTGGGCAAGATCTCGGTCGGCCCGCCCTACTTCGGCAGCCTGTTCCTGCTGCTGATGGCGCCGATGATCCTGCTGCTGCCGTTCGGCCCGCTGGTGAAGTGGCAGCGCGACCAACCTTCGCGTGCATTCGCCCTGCTGGCGCCCTGGCTGGGGCTGGCGGTGCTGCTGGGCGCGCTGGCCTGGTGGCAGGCGCCGCAGAACGGCTGGAAGGCCGGTCTCGGTGTCGCCGCCGCGGCCTGGGTCGGATTCGGTACCGCACGCTTCGTCTGGCAGCGCCTGCGTGGCAATGGTCGCTTCACCGCCGAGATGCTCGGCATGATCGTCGCCCACGCAGGCATCGCCGTGTTCCTGGCCGGTGCGTTGCTGGTGGAAGCCCTGAACGTGCAGCGCGAAGTGGCGCTGGCACCTGGCCAGCAACTGGTGGTCGGCCGCTACGAAGTGCGCTTCGAGGGCGTGGACCATCGCGAAGGTCCCAATTTCATCGCCGACCGCGGTCACCTGCGGGTGTTCCGCAACGGCCGCGAACTGGCCCTGCTGCATCCGGAGAAGCGCCAGTACGCCAGTGGTGGTCAGGTGATGACCGAGGCCGGCATCGATGCACGCTTCGACGGCGACGTCTACGTGGCATTGGGCGAGCCGCTGGGCAACAATGCATGGGCGGTCCGGGTCCACATCAAGCCGTTCGTGCGCTGGATCTGGCTGGGCGCGCTGTTGATGGCCCTGGGCGGATTCATCACCGCCGCCGACCGCCGTTTCCGTCGTCCGTAGGAGTTTCCATGTCCGAGTCCCCCGCCCCGCGCCCCTCCCGCCCGCTGCCGCCGGTAGCCATCGTGATCGGCGTGCTGTTCTTCTTCGGCCTGCTCGGGCTGATGATCTACGGGGTGATGAAATCGGGTGATCCGCAGCGCGACGTGCTGCCCTCGGCGCTGATCGACAAGCCGGCGCCGGCGTTCGCCCTGCCGGTGCTGCACGACCCGGAGATGATCGTGCACAGCGACGAACTGCGCGGCGCGCCTTACCTGTTGAACGTATGGGGCAGCTGGTGCGCGGCCTGCCGCGAGGAACACCCGGTGCTGACCCGTTTCGCCGAGAGCAAGCGCGTGCGCGTGATCGGCTACAACTGGAAGGACGAGCCGACCGATGCCCTGCACTGGCTGGAGCAGCTGGGCAACCCGTTCATGGTCGTGCTCAGTGATGTTGAAGGCCGCACCGCCATCGACTGGGGCGTGACCGCTGCACCGGAGACCTTCCTTGTCGACGGCAGCGGCATCGTGCGCTGGAAGTACAGCGGTGCGATGACCCAGCGCGTAGTCGACGAGAAGCTGATCCCGGCGCTGGAAAAGATCGAGAAGGCCCAGGGCAATGCCGGCAGCACGCTGCACACGGCGCCCTGAGCCCATGCGCTGGCTGCTGGCGTTGCTGCTTCTGATGCTGCCGCTGGCCGCAGTGGCACAGCAGCCGCTGCACGATCCGCAGCCGCTGCAGTTCCGCGATGGCGCCGAAGAACGCCGCTTCCATGACCTGGCCGCGCAGCTGCGCTGCGTGCAGTGCCAGAACCAGTCGCTGGCCGATTCCAACGCGCAGATCGCGCAGGATCTGCGCCGCGAGGTGCTGCAGCTGATGCAGCAGGGCCACGACGATGCACAGATCAAGCAGTTCCTGGTCGCCCGCTACGGTGAGTTCGTGCTCTATCAACCACCGTTGCAGCCGGGCACCTGGCTGCTGTGGGGCGGTCCCCTGCTG
Source organism: Stenotrophomonas sp. GD03819 (assembly GCF_029841665.1). Lineage (NCBI taxonomy): Bacteria > Pseudomonadati > Pseudomonadota > Gammaproteobacteria > Lysobacterales > Lysobacteraceae > Stenotrophomonas > Stenotrophomonas sp. GD03819. The sequence goes on along the minus strand of NZ_JAOCEW010000010.1, from coordinate 61,231 downwards.
ATGCTCGGCGCCGGCGCACTGGTGGTGCTGGGCATTGTCCGCCGTCGTGGCCGTACGGTCGGCGCAGCACCGGCCGGCAAGGCCGATGAAGGAGACGGATGGTGAGCCATTGGCTGCCGGTGCTGGCCGGTCTGGTTGCTGCGCTGATGGCAGCGCTGGTGCTGTGGCCGCTGCGCCACCACGGTCGTCGCGGTTTCGCGGTCGGCGTGTTCGCACTGGGCGTGGCCGGTGCCTGCCTGTATCTGCTGGTCGGTGATCCGCGTGCAGCACAGGTGCAACCGACGCCGTCGGTAGCCACCCTGCGCGATGGCGTACAGGCCCTGCAGGATGCACTGGAGCGTGACCCACAGCGGGCCGATGGCTGGGCACTGCTGGGCCGGTCGCAGGCCGAACTGGGCAACGCCGCAGCCGCGGCGGACGCCTTCGCACGTGCCGCCGCTCTCGCCCCGGAAGACCCCGGCGTGCTGGTGGAAGCGGCGCAGGCACGTGCGCAGGCCGATGCCGGCAAGCAGTTCGATGACACCGCGATGGCCTGGTTGCAACAGGCGCGTGCACAGGCACCCGATGCCGAGCGCGCCAGCTGGCTGCTGGGCATCGCCCTGCGCCAGCGCGGAAAGAATGCCGAGGCCGCGGATGTGTGGAGCGGCCTGCTGCCACGGCTTGAGCCCGGCGCCGCGCAGGCGCTGCAGGCGCAGATCGCCATCGCCCGCGAAGCCGCAGGCCTGGCACCCGATGCCGCCCCTGCAGCACCAGCGGCGCTGCTGCAGGTACGCGTGCAGCTGCCTGCGCTGGAGAATGCCGAGTGGCCGGCCAGCACCCGGGTATTCGTGCTGGCCCGCGCCGTGGGTGGACCGCCGATGCCGGTGGCCGCACGCAAGCTGCCGCTGGCCGGTTTCCCGGCCACGGTCGGGCTGGGCGACGCTGACAGCCCGATGCCGACCGCGCCGCTGTCGGCACATCGCGACGTGGAAGTGCTGGCACGCATCTCGCGTACTGGTAGCGCCAATCGCAGCGAGGGGGACCTGCAAAGCGACGTGGTGCGGGTGACGCTGCCGCATGACGGCGTGGTTGAGCTGCGGTTTCCCTGACTTGTAGAGCCGAGCCCACGCTCGGCTGCGATTGGGTTGCCGGCGCCCGCCAGCCGAGCATCGGCTCGGCTCTACAGCAGATCCACGCCATGCGTGGATACGACGGTCCGGTCCGCGTCCAACCGCTGCTGGAAACCAGCGTGTCGCCAGCTCCACATGCGGCCCCGCTAGAATGGCTGCATGACCGAATTCATCCCGCCCGGCACCCGCTTCCACGCCCTGCCCTCGCCCTTCCCGTTCAAGCGCGGGGGCGCCCTGCACGGCGCGCGCGTGGCCTACGAAACCTGGGGAACACTGGCGGCCGACGCCAGCAATGCGATCCTGATCGTCACCGGCCTCTCGCCGGATGCGCATGCCGCGGCCAACGACGCCAATCCGGCACCGGGCTGGTGGGAAGGCATGGTCGGCCCCGGCAAGCCGATCGATACCGACCGCTGGTTCGTGGTCTGCGTGAACTCGCTGGGCAGCTGCAAGGGTTCGACCGGTCCGGCCTCGCTCAATCCGGCCACGGGCGAACCGTATCGCCTCGACTTCCCCGAGCTGTCGATCGAAGACGGCGCACGCGCCGCCATCGAGGTCGTGCGCGCCCTGGGCATCGAGCAGCTGGCCTGCGTGGTCGGCAATTCGATGGGCGGCATGACCGCACTGGCCGTGCTGATGCTGCAGCCGGGCATCGCGCGCAGCCACGTCAACATTTCCGGCAGTGCGCAGGCGCTGCCGTTCTCGATCGCGATCCGTTCGCTGCAGCGCGAGGCGATCCGTCTTGATCCGCGCTGGAATGGTGGCCACTACGACGATGCCGAATACCCCGAGTCCGGCATGCGCATGGCGCGCAAGCTGGGCGTGATCACTTACCGCTCCGCACTGGAATGGGATGGCCGCTTCGGCCGCGTGCGGCTGGATTCGGACCAGACCGACGACGATCCGTTCGGCCTGGAGTTCCAGGTGGAAAGCTATCTGGAAGGCCACGCACGGCGCTTCGTGCGTTTCTTCGATCCGAACTGCTACCTGTACCTGAGCCGCTCGATGGACTGGTTCGACCTGGCTGAATATGCCGACGGCGACGTGCTGGCCGGGCTGGCGAAGATCCGGGTGGAAAAGGCGCTGGCGATCGGCGCCAACACCGACATCCTGTTCCCGGTGCAGCAGCAGCAACAGGTCGCCGACGGCCTGCGCGCCGGCGGCGCCGATGCGCGCTTCATCGGCCTGGAATCGCCACAGGGCCATGACGCCTTCCTCGTCGATTTCGAGCGTTTCGGCCCGGCCGTGCGCGGCTTTCTCGACGCGCTGTAGGTGGCATGGCGGCGTAATCTCGCGCTGGCCGCGTTCGGCGCGTTGATCGCGCTGACGGTCAGCGGCGTGCTGCCGCTGTGGCTGGGTGGGTGGTGCCTGCTCGCCAGCGCGGTGTCGTTCGGCCTGTACGGCCACGACAAGCGCGCGGCGCAGAGAAAGCAGTGGCGTATTCCGGAGCGCACATTACAGCTGCTGGCCTTTGCCGGCGGTTGGCCCGGCGCGCTGCTGGGCCAGGCGATGTTCCGCCACAAGCACCGCAAAGCCTCGTTCCAGTGGGTGTTCTGGCTGTGCGTGCTGGCCAACGTGGCCTCGATCGCGGTGATGCTGCGCGAGTTCTCGCGATAGCCAACCTGTAGAGCCGAGCCCATGCTCGGCTCCGTACAGAGGCAGCCGAGCATGGGCTCGGCTCTACAGTAGATCCACGCCAGGCGCGGATGTGCATCGGTCAAAGTTCGCGGACCAGCGCCCCATCGCGCAACCGGTACTGCGCATCGACCACGCCTTCAGGCAGGTCGTCGTGGGTGATCATCAACAGGCTGCGCCCGTCCAGCAACCCGGAAAGGTCCTGCAGCAGCGCACGTGCGGTATCCACGTCGAGGCCTTCGGTCGGTTCGTCCAGCAGCAGGATCGGCGCATTGCGCAGCAGTGCACGGGCCAGCGCCAGCCGCCGCGCCTGGCCGGCCGACATCGTCGCGCCGTTCTCGCCCACCCAGGCCTGCAGGCCACCGTTGCGCTCGGCCCATTCGCCCAGGCGCATGCGGCGCAGCACTGCCCACAAGGCGGCGTCGCTGGCATCGGGATCCCCCAGGCGCAGGTTCTCGGCCACGGTGCCGGCGAACACCGGCGCGTTCTGCGGCAACCAGGCCAGCTGCCGATGCCAGTCGGCCTGGCTGAAATCACGCAGGTCGATGCCACCATAGGTGATTCGCCCCTGCTGCGGATCCCACAGCCGCAGCAGCAGGCTGGACAGCGTGGTCTTGCCACTGCCGCTGTCGCCGCGGATGGCGATTCGTTCGCCCGGCGCGAGGGTCAACTGCAGGCCGGACAGCACCGGTCGCGCGGCGCCCGGCCACTGGAAATGCACGTCGTCCCAGTGCACGCGCGCAGCCTGCGGTACCGGCTGTGGCACGGCGGGATCCTCCACCGTCGGCGGCTGCTCGACGATGGCCTGCAACCGATCGGCGGCGATACGCCCGGACTGCAGTGACTGCCACGCCAAGCCCATCCCGGCCCACAGTTCGATCAGCGCGACGGTGAGGAACACCAGGCCCGCGGCCATTTCCGGCGCGATACGCTGCTGTTCGGCCGCGTGGAGCGCCAGTGCCAGCATCGCCACCAGCCCCAGCCCTGCGACCAGGCCATGCAGGGTCGAGGCCGCGATCAGGCGCCAGCGGCGCCGACGATCCCGCGAAGCCAGCTGCTTGGCGGCCACGCGCACCTTCAGCTGCCACGCCGCATCGGCATGCAGCGCGGCCAGATCGCCCGCGCCCTCCAACCCTTCAAAGGCGGCGGTGCGCAGTGCGGCGCGATGCGCGGCACGGTCCGCCTCTTCATCGTCACGACCGCGCACACCCAGCCACGGCACGCCGAAAGCGATCAGCAGCGCCAGCACTGCCAGCAATACCGCTGCCGACGGCAGGATCAGCGCCGCCGAGGCCACCGCCACCAGCGTCAGCGCACCCAGCGCCACCAGCGGCCCGATCGCACGCACCAGCAGGCCGTCCACTTCACCGATGTCACCGAGCAGGCGGGCCAGCAGATCGCCGGTGCGCGTCGCCCCCAGCCGTGCCGGTGCCAGCGGCAGCGCGCGGCGGAAGAACCACACGCGCAGGTCGCGGGCGATGCGCAGGGTGGCGTCGTGGCCCACCAGCTTTTCGAAGTAGCGCGACACGATGCGCGCCATGGTCAGCCCGCGGATACCCGCGGACGGCGAGAAGAAGTTGAAGCCCTGGCCGAGGCCGGCCGCACCGGCCAATGCAGCGGCGGTGAGGAAACCACCGGACAGGCCCAGCAGTGCGGTGCCGGCCAGCATGGTGGTCCACAACAGCAGGATCGTCAGCAGCAGGCGCGGCCGATGGCGCAGGAACACCGCACGCAACGAATCAGGTGAACGGCTCATGCGCGCACCGCCTGTGCCGGTTCCACCAGGCGGCCTTCCGGCAGCAGCAGGCAACGATCGGCCCAGGCGATCACCGCCGGGCTGTGGGTGGCGACCACCACGCTGCGGCCACGTGCATAGGCGGCCAGGCTGCGCAGCAGCGCCGCTTCGGTATCGGCATCGAGGAACGCGGTGGGTTCGTCCAGCAGCAGCACCTGCGGGTCGCGCAGCAGCAGGCGGGCCAGGCCGATGCGACGTGCCTCACCACCGGACAGGCCGAAGCCGCGCTCGCCGATCACCGTATCCAGTCCCTGTGGCAGGCGCTGCGCGAACTGCAGCACCTGTGAGGCCTCGGCCACTGCGCGCAACCGCGCGTCGCTGGCGCCGGGATCGGCCAGGCGCAGGTTGTCGGCGATGCTGCCGTGGAACAGGTACGGCCGCTGGCTGGCATAGGCTACCTGCACGCCGGGCCGCAGGTGCAGCTTGCCGGCACGCGGTGGCAGCCAGCCCGCCAGTGCTTCCAGCAGCGTGCTCTTGCCGGATCCACTGGGGCCGACCAGGGCCAGCCGCTGGCCCGGTTCCAGCAGCACATCCAGATCCTGCAGCACGTCGTGCGGCGCGCCCAACGGGCGCAGCACCAGCCCCTGCGCCTGCAGCGGCGGCAACGCGGCCTCGGCCGGTTCCACAGCCAGCGGCGCACTCTCGTTCTCGATCAGGCGCTGCTCGTCCGGCAATGACTGCAGCAGACGCTCAACCTCGGCCGCCGCGGCCAGTGCATTGGCGCGGTCGTGGTAGTGCGCAGCCAACCGCCGCAGCGGCGCGTAGAACTCCGGCGCCAGCAGCAGGCAGAACAGGCCCGCGCCCAGCGTCGGCACCGCCGAATGCAGCGACATCATGCCCAGATAGCTCAGGCCCAGGTACAGCGCGACCATCGCCACGCTCACCGAGGCAAAGAATTCCAGCACCGTGGACGACAGGAAGGCGATCCGCAGCACTTTCAGGGTACGCACGCGCACACCTTCGGCGGCCGCCTCGATACCCTCCAGCTCGGCCTCGCCGCGGCCATACAGGCGCAGCAGGCCCAGGCCCTTGATGCGGTCGGCGAAGTGGCCGCTCATCCGCGCCAGCTCCCCCAACTGGGCGCGACCGGCGGCTTCGGCGCCCCAGCCCACCAGCATCATGAAGAACGGCACCAGCGGCGCGGTGAACAGCAGGATCAACGCCACCACCCAGTCAACCCAGGCCACCGCGGCCAGGATCAGCAGCGGCACCACCAGCACCTCGGTGCGCACCGGCAGGAACCCGCTGTAATAACTCTCGATCGCATCACCGTGATGCAGCATCAGTTCGCCCAGTTCGCCGGTGCGGCGCTGGCGCAGCCACAACGGGCCATGGCTGAGCAGTCGGGCGAACACTCGCTCGCGCAGGGCCAGCCGCGCGGCATCGGCTACATCCCCGGCAGCCGCCTGGGTGGCGCTGCCGAGCAGCGTGCGCAGCACCAGGATCACCACCAGCCCGCCCAGCACTGGCAGCCCCGAGGCCAGCGGCGCGCGCTCCACCAGCACCTGCTGCACCAGCCAGGCGATCGCGGCGGCCTGGCCGATCAGCAACGCACCGGACAGGCTGATGCACAGGGCCGCCAGGCGTTGGCGCCCCCGGGCGGAATGGGCCAGATCGGCCAGCCACGCCGCGCGGACACGACGCTGGCGGGCAGTTTCGGCTTCCGGGGACAGGCTGTCAGGGGTCGTTTCGGCAGCGCTCAAGGGGTCTTCACGGGCAACGGGGGAGACACGGCATTGTAGGCGCAGGCAATGGCCGGCCTCTGCGGCCAGCGGTCGCAGTCTTCATCGGGTTGGCATACGATCAACCGGGGCACCTGTTCATACATTGATCTGGATCAAGGCTGTTTGAAGTAGTCGGTCACATCATTCACGTCGTAGACCACCCTTCCCGCCACCTGCAACGGCACTATCCAACGAGGTAGCCAGGCCATGATTGATCAGACAGTCGTAGAACTGTCGCGGCTGCAATTCGCGCTGACCGCGATGTACCACTTCCTATTCGTACCACTCACCCTTGGCCTGTCGTTCATGGTGGCCATCATGGAGAGCGTGTACGTGATGACCGGCAAGGAGATCTGGCGCAGGATGACCCTGTTCTGGGGCGTCCTGTTCGGCATCAACTTCGCCATGGGCGTCGCCACCGGCATCGTCATGGAATTCCAGTTCGGCATGAACTGGTCCTACTACAGTCACTACGTGGGTGACATCTTCGGCGCGCCGCTGGCGATCGAAGGCCTGATGGCCTTCTTCCTGGAAGCCACCTTCGTCGGCCTGTTCTTCTTCGGCTGGAACCGCCTGAGCAAGGTCAAGCACCTGATGGTGACCTGGCTGATGGCACTGGGCACCAACCTGTCGGCGATCTGGATCCTGGTCGCCAACGGCTGGATGCAGAACCCGACCGGTGCGGTGTTCAACCCGGAAACCATGCGCATGGAAGTGGTCGACTTCATGGCGGTGGTGTTCAACCCGGTGGCGCAGGCCAAGTTCGTGCACACCGTCAGCGCCGGCTACGTGACCGGTGCGGTGTTCGTGATGGCGATCAGCGCGCTGTTCCTGCTGCGCAACAAGCACAAGGACCTGGCCCGTCGTTCGTTCGCGGTGGCCGCGGCGTTCGGCCTGCTGTCATCACTGTCGGTGGTCGTGCTGGGTGACGAGAGCGGCTACGCCGCCAGCGAACACCAGAAGATGAAGCTGGCCGCGATCGAAGCGATGTGGGAGACCGAGCGTGCGCCGGCCGACTTCACCGCCTTCGGCATCCCGAACCAGGAAACCCACCAGAACGACTACGCGGTGAAGATCCCCTACCTGATGGGCCTGATCGCCACCCGCTCGTTGAACCAGCCGATTCCGGGCATCCTGGAACTGGTCGAGCGCGCCGAACACCGCGTGCGTGGCGGCCAGCTGGCCTACGGTGCATTGGAACGCCTGCGCGCCAACAAGAACGACGTTGAAGCACGCGAGATGTTCGACCGCCACTGGCAGGACCTGGGCCACGGCCTGCTGCTCAAGCGCTACCGCGACGACATCCTCAACGCCACCCCGCAGGAGATCTCGCAGGCGGCGATGGACACCGTGCCGCGCGTGATGCCGCTGTTCTGGACCTTCCGCGTGATGGCCGGCCTCGGCTTCTACCTGATCGCCTTCTTCGCACTGGCCTTCTACTACTCCTGCCGCAACAACTTCCAGGACAAGCGCTGGTTCCTCAAGCTGGCCCTGTGGACGCTGCCGGCACCGTGGATCGCGATCGAGTGCGGCTGGTTCGTGGCCGAGTATGGTCGCCAGCCGTGGGCGGTCGATGGCGTGCTGCCGACCTTCTATGCGGCGTCGGGCTTGGCCCTGCATGAAATCGTGCTGACCCTGGCAGGCTTCACCGCAATCTACACCGCGCTGATCGTGGTCGAGATCAAGCTGATGCTCAAGGCGATCCGCAAGGGTCCGGACGAGGTGCTGCCGTCGCTGCAGTCGCCCCAGCCGCATGCTTCCCACAATGCCTCGGCGCCAGCCGCCGGCCAGGCCTGAGGCAGGAGAACCAAGATGGATTTCATTCTTCTGGACTACACCACGCTGCGCGTGATCTGGTGGCTGCTGCTCGGCATCCTGCTGATCGGTTTCGCCGTGATGGATGGTTTCGACCTGGGCGTGGGCACCCTGCTGCCCTTCGTCGCCCGCAACGACGCCGAGCGCCGGCGGGTGATCAACACCATCGGCCCGGTGTGGGAAGGCAACCAGGTGTGGCTGATCCTGGGCGGCGGCGCGATCTTCGCCGCCTGGCCGCCGCTCTATGCGGTCAGTTTCTCCGGGTTCTACCTGGCGATGTTCGTGATCCTGTTCGCGCTGATCCTGCGTCCGGTAGGTTTCAAGTTCCGCAGCAAGATGCCCAGCGAACGCTGGCGCAACACCTGGGACTGGGCGCTTTTCATCGGTGGCTTCATCCCGGCGCTGATCATGGGCGTGGCGGTGGGCAACGTGATGCTGGGCGTGCCGTTCCACTTCGATGACAGCATGCGCATCTTCTACACCGGCTCGTTCTTCGGCCTGCTGATGCCCTTCGCGCTGCTGGCCGGCCTGCTCAGCGTGTCGATGCTGGTCGCCCACGGTGCCGCCATGCTGGTGCTGAAGACCGACGGCCCGGTGGCCGAACGTGCAGCCCGTTTCGGCAGCATCGCCGCGATCATCGCCTTCGTGCTGTTCGCAGTGGGCGGTGCCTGGGTGGCCTTCGGCCTGCCGGGTTACCAGATCACCTCGCAGGTGGTTACCGATGGCGCCACCAATCCGCTGCTGAAGACCGCCGAACTCGGCGCCGCCGGTGGCTGGATGCGCAACTACAGCGCGATGCCAGCCACGATCCTGGCACCGCTGCTGGGCCTGGCCGGCCTGCTGGCCAGTGCGGTGCTGCTGCGTGCCCGTCGCGGCGGGCTGGCCTTCATCGCTTCCGGTGCGGCCATCGCCGGCATCATCCTGACCGTCGGTTTCGCCATCTTCCCGTTCCTGCTGCCGTCCTCGAGCCAGCCCACCTCCAGCCTGACCGTGTGGGACGCCTCGTCCAGCCACCTGACCCTGTGGATCATGCTGCTGGCCACGGCGGTGTTCCTGCCGATCATCCTCGCCTACACCACCTGGGTGTACCGCGTGCTCAAGGGCAAGACCACCACCGAAGAGATGGGCAACAACCCGAACGCTTACTGATTGACGGTGTGCCGGCCCACGGCCGGCACACCCTTGAACAAAGGAGATCGACCATGTGGTATTTCGCCTGGATTCTCGGCGCCGGCCTCGCCTCGACGGTGGCCATCCTCAACGGCATGTGGTTCGAAGCCCGCGAGCAGAACCGTATCGAGAAAGAAAATCGTCGCTGAGCTGTAAAAAAACCTTGCCGCCTTGGCCTTCACACGGTATCTTAGGCGGCTCCTTCGGGGTGTAGCTCAGTCTGGTAGAGCGCTACGTTCGGGACGTAGAGGTCGCAGGTTCGAATCCTGTCTCCCCGACCACTCACGTGGTCGCATTGAAGCCTGGTGAAGTCGTCCAGGCTTTTTTGTTCCCTGAAGTGGCACTGCTTCGGCAGTGTGAAGAAAACAGCATTCACCCCTTGCCGCCATCGGGGTGAATCGCTAGAATAGGCGGCTCCCTTCGGGGTGTAGCTCAGTCTGGTAGAGCGCTACGTTCGGGACGTAGAGGTCGCAGGTTCGAATCCTGTCTCCCCGACCACTTCGGTGGTCACCAAGAAGCCTGGAAGACATCACTGTCCTCCGGGTTTTTTTGTGCCAAGCGCCGGGCCACCCGCATGACGGGACCTTGCCCGGCAGCGCACGTACAATGGCCGCGCTGCCGGCCCACCTGCAGCCCCCACCCCCACCTGCCGCTTCGGCGTAGACCGATGCCGGCGCTGCATGCCGTTGCTGCGGCGTGCGACACCTGCAAGGACCACCGATGAGTTCCTCCACTTCCGATTCGCCGTCGCTGCTGCACGGTCGCGTCCTCGCGTTTGCCGCGATCCTGCTGGCAGCGGTCAACCTGCGCACGGCGGTCACCTCGATCACCCCGCTGCTGGACGTGCTCGGCCAGCAGTTCGGCTTCGGCACCACCATGACCGGCGTGCTGGGCATGCTGCCGACCGCCTCGTTCGCGCTGTTCGGCGTGGCTACGCCGGCACTGGCGCGGCGCCTCGGCCTGGAGCGCACCACCCTGCTGGCGATGGTGATGGCGATGGCCGGCCTGCTGCTGCGCTCCAGCGCCGGCAACGTCGGCACGCTGTTGCTGGGTTCGGTGCTGGCGCTGGCCGGCATGGGCATCGGCAACGTGGTCGTGCCGCCGCTGGTGAAGCGTTACTTCGCCAACAAGGTCGGCACCATGAGTACGCTCTACATCAGTGTGCTGCAGCTGGGCACGATGCTGCCGGCGCTGCTCGCGGTGCCGATGGCCAACGCTGCCGGCTGGCGCGTGTCGCTGGGCATGTGGGCGCTGCTGGCACTGGCCGCCGCACTGCCCTGGCTGGTGCTGGCCAAGCGCGCGCCGAAGCCGCAGGCCGACGCCACCGACCCCACCGCGCAGCCGCATGGCAAGGTCTGGCGCACGTCGCTGGGCTGGAGCATGACGCTCATGTTCGGCATGACCTCGCTGATGACCTACTCGATGTTCACCTGGCTGCCGCGCATCGTGGTCGAGGCCGGTGGCACGCCCGCGTTCGGCGGCGTGATGGTGGCCGTGTTCTCGGCACTGGGCCTGCTACCGTCGCTGGTCATCCCGTCGATGGCGGTGCGCCTGCAGAACCCGTTCCCGCTGGTGCTGATCGGCTTCTTCTCGTTCGTGATCGCCTTCACCGGCCTGCTGCTGGCACCGATGAAGGCCCCGCTGCTGTGGGCCTGCCTGCTCGGCGTCGGTCCGTCCACCTTCCCGCTGGCGCTGACCCTGATCAACCTGCGCACCCGCACCCCCACCGGCTCGGCGGCGCTGTCCGGGTTCATGCAGGGTGTGGGCTACAGCTTCAGCTGCCTGGGGCCGTTCCTGGTCGGCTGGCTGCACACCGTCAGCGACGGCTGGACGATCCCGTTCAGCTTCCTGTTCGGCTGCGCCACCCTGATGCTGTGCGCTTCCTGGGTGGCCTGCAAGCCGCGCAAGCTGGAAGACCTCTGGTAAGCCGCATGGGGCCAGCAACCGGCCCCACCTACCGCTCGTCAGCCCGTTTGCGCATTTTGACGCCGGGCTGACAATTCCGGGCGGATAGTGCCCACGAATGCCCATCCTTGCCGCGTGCCGGCATCGGGCATGGGGGCGGCAGCGCCGCCCAGGCCACCACTCGGTGCGCGGGGGACTCTCGTTTCAGACAAGACATTGCAGGTCGCTGTCCTGGTTCCGCCCATCCCTGCTGGATGGGAGTTCGCGAGGGGAGTGACGCAGGCCACGGCCACCCCAAAATCTGGCATGTGATGTGCGTCACATTTTTCAGGTTGTCTGGTTCGGAAGCCAAGGGGGTCCCCAATGGTTGTCCACCGCCGGCTGGCGCTCTGCGTCGGCCTTGCCTGTACCGCCCTGGCCTGGGCCAGCAGTGCTGCCCCGCCCGACCGCGAGGCGGCCCTGGCCGAGATCGGCCGCTACCGCGACCAGGCCCGCTGGCTGGATGCCCTCGGCGCCATCGAGCGCGCCAGCCAGCAGCAGCCCAACGACGATCTGCTGTTCAAGCTGCGCGTACTGACCCTGGGCGACATCGGCAATGCGTGGCGCGCCTGGGCGCTGTACCAGCAACGCCCGCAGCTGTTCGACGCTGCACAGAAGCAGCGCATCGAAGGCGACTACCTGGCCAAGCTGGTGGTCTGGAGCCTGGCCTACAGCAGCAGCGAAGACAGCCGGCTGGAAGAGGCCGAATCAACCCTGGCGCGCATGCAGCGCTACCTGGGCGCCGAAGGCACTCCACCCGCGCAGGCGCCACTGCGCATCCGCATGGACCGGCTGATCCTGCTCAACCGGCTGGGCCGCCATGCGCAGGTGCGCGAGGAAGCCCGCGCACTGCAGGCCGAAGGCCATGCCCTGCCCGACTATGTGCTGCCCGCAGTGGGCGATTCGCTGATGGGCACCCTGCACCCGGAGGAAGCCATTCCGGTGCTGCAGGCAGCGGTCGCTGGCGATCCAACGCGCGACGCCTCGCATTCGGAACTGGCATACGCCTACCTGGAAAGCGAGCAGCAGGAAAAGGCCGTCGACCTGCTGCAGGCGTGGCGCGACAAGGAACCTGCCTGGCGCTGGAGCAACGGGAAGTCGCCGTATCCAAACTGGTCGCGCTACGAGGCCGAACTCAACCTGGCGATGGTGCGCGCCTACAGCGGTGACCTGCCCACCGCGCAGCGCGATCTGGAATCGATGGTCGACATCGCACCGGGCAACGGCGGCCTGCAGAGTGCGCTGGGCAGTGTCTACATGATGCGCGGCTGGCCACGCAGGGCGCTGCAGCGGCAACAGATGGCGCATGCGCTGGACCCGCGCGACATCGAGCCACGGCTGGGCATGCAGGAAGCCTACGTCGCTCTGCAGCGTGATGACCTGGCGCGACCGCTGCACGACGATCTGGTCGCACGCTACCCCACCCAGCCCGCCGTCGAACGCATGGACCAGGCCTGGCGCGCGCATCGCGGTTGGCAGCTGAAGGCATGGACCGACATCGGACGCAGTTCCGGCGGGAGTGGCACCTCGCCGCTGGGCAACGATGATCGCCGCTATGGCATGGAGGTCCAGACACCCGTACTCGACGATCGCTGGCGGCTGTTCGTCTTCGCCGACCGGCGCTCGGTCGATTTCCAGGACCAGCGCATCGACCCGCTGTGGCTGGGCGCGGGCGTACGCTACCGCTTCGGCCGGCTGGATGCGGAAGCGGCCGTGCTGCGCGCCAACGACCACATTGGCGATACCGGCCTGCGCGTCGGCGTGGGCTGGCAGTTCAACGACTACTGGCATGCCGGACTGATTGCCGCACGCAATGATCCGGAGGCATCGATGCAGGCGCGCGTGGCCGGCATCACCGCTGACAGCGTCAGTGCGCAGGTCGACTATCGGCGCAGCGAACGCACGCACTGGGTGTTCGGCGCCAGTCGCTTCCGTTACGACGATGGCAACCATCGCGAACTGTTCAGCACCGCACTTGAACAGCGCCTGCTGACCCGCCCACGGTGGCTGATCGATGGCCTGGCCAGTGCCTACACCAGTCGTGGCAGCCGCGACGATGCCCCCTACTTCAACCCGAAGCGCGACCGCATGGTCGAGATCGGCCTGCGCATCGACCAGCAGCTGTGGCGCCACTACGAACGCCACTTCCGGCACCGGCTGACCGTCTCGCTGGGCGACTACTGGCAGGACGGCTTCGGCAGTGCGCTGGTGCCGTCGGTGTCGTACATGCACGAGTGGCAGCTGGGCCAGGGCCGCGTGTTCGAGTATGGCGTGCGCTGGTCGCGGCCGGTCTACGACGGCCATCGCGAACGCCATATCGGCTTCGAAGCCGCACTGCGCTGGGGAGACTGACATGACCCGCATCCTGCGCCTGATCGTGCTCCTGCTGCTGTCGGCTGCGCCGCCGGCCTTCGCGCAGCAGGCCCTGCATCTCGATGCGATCGACAACGGCCTGCTGATCCTCAGCTACCACGACATCCGCGACCAGGTCGCAGCCAAGGGGGATGCCGATACCTATGCGGTGAGCACGCAGAACTTCGCCGCCCACCTGGACTGGCTGGGGGCACACGGTTACCACCCGGTGTCGCTGTCGCAGGTGATCGCGGCCTCGCAGGGGCGCGCCACGCTGCCTCCGAAACCGGTACTGCTGACCTTCGATGACGGCCTGCGCAGCGTCTACGACAAGGCCTTCCCGCTGCTGCAGGCCTACCGCTATCCGGCGCTGGTGGCGGTGATCACCGACTACGTGGACATGGCACCGGGCCGCACCATCGACTATGGCTACCGCCCATTCGGCCGCGACGACTTCATCACCTGGGCACAGCTGAAGCAGATGCACGACAGCGGCCTGATCGAGGTGGCCAGCCATACCGACGATCTGCACCACGGGGTGCTTGCCAACCCGCAGGGAAATTCCACCCCTGCTGTCGTGACCCGCATCTACCGACCGGCCACGCACAGCTACGAGAGCGAACCACAGTACGAGCAGCGCCTGCGCGCCGATCTCGGCCGCAGTGTGCAACGCATCCAGCAGCACCTGGGCGTGCGCCCGCGCGCCATCGTCTGGCCCTATGCCGCCTACAACCAGCTGAGCAACGACATTGCCGAGCAGCTGGGCATGCCAGTGTCCTTCGATCTGGAAGGCCGCAGCACGCCGGTGGCCAGCGACCTGCATGGCCTGGCGCGCTTCCTGGTCAGCGACAACCCGACCGTGGAGGCGCTGGCCTACGAACTGCGCCGCGACGTCGCGCTCGATGGCATCCGTGCCCTGCAGATCGACCTGGATGATGTGTACGACCCCGACCCCGCACAGCAGGCGCGCAATCTGGATGCGCTGATCGAGCGGGTCAAGCGCGTCGCGCCGACGCACGTCTACCTGCAGGCGTTCGCCGATCCGGACGGCAACAACACCGCCGATGCACTGTACTTCCCGAACCGCCACATGCCGATGCGCGCGGACCTGTTCAGCCGCGTTGCCTGGCAGCTGAAATCGCGTGCGGGGGTGAAGGTCTACGCATGGCTGCCGGTGCTCGGCTTCGAGCTGCCCGACCCGGCGCAGCGCAAGGCGCTGGCGATCCGCAACGGCGATGCCGATGGCATGTACCGGCTGGATTTCACCAACCCGCGAGCGCGCCAGATCATGCTCGACATCTACGAGGACCTGGCGGTCAACTCGTACCTCGAGGGCCTGCTGTTCCATGACGATGGCTATCTGCGCGACACCGAGCTGCCCACGCTGGCGGCCGGCGATGGAGGCAGCGCACGCACGCAGGCATTGATCGACTTCACCCTGGCACTGCGCAACAGCGCGCAGCACTGGCGGCCGAAGCTGGCCACGGTGCGCAACCTGTACGCCGAACCGGTGCTGCGCCCACAGAGCGAAGCCTGGTTCGCGCAGCGCCTGGACCTGTTCAACAAGGCCTACGACCAGACCGCACTGATGGCGATGCCGTGGATGGAAGGCAGCAAGCATCCGGAACGCTGGCTCGACCAGCTGTTGGGCGCGGTGCGTGCGCATGATCCACAGCTGCAGCACACCCTGTTCGAACTGCAGACCGTCGACTGGCGCAGCGGGCAACCGATTCCCGCCGAGCGCCTGCGCGCGCAGATCCGCCAGCTGCAGGCGCAGGGCGTGCACCACTTCGCCTGGTACCCGGACGACTTCATCGCCGACCAGCCCTCCACCCGCGATGCCCGCGCGGCGATGTCCGCCGGCAACTTCCCGTACCCGGAGAAGTGACATGGACATGCATCCGTTGCTGCAGGTCCTGTTCCAGTTCGCCTTCTACTACCCGATGGTGATGGCGTTCTTCTGGATGTCGGGCGGCCTGTATTACTACTTCCGGCGCGAACGCCATTCGCGTCCACGCAACGACCCGCCGCTGATGGTCGATCCACCGTTCGCGAGCCTGCTGATTCCCTGTCACAACGAGTCCGCGAACCTCGACGACACGCTCGGCGCGGCGCTGGCACAGCGTTACCCGGCCGACTACGAAGTGATCGCCATCGACGACGGCAGCAGCGACGACACCGGTGCGCGGCTGGACGCCCTGGCGGCAAAGCACCCACGGCTGCGCGTGCTGCACCTGGACCGCAACCTGGGCAAGGCCAATGCGCTGCGCATGGGTGCACTCGCCGCGCGTTCGGAGTACCTGGTGTGCATCGACGGCGACGCGATGCTGGAGGAGCATGCGCTGCACTGGATGATCTGGCACCTGGTCAGCGGCAACCGGGTCGGCGCGGTGACCGGCAATCCGCGCATCCGCAACCGCTCCACCCTGCTCGGACGCCTGCAGGTGGCCGAGTTCTCCTCGATCATCGGCATGATCAAGCGCGCGCAGCGCGTATACGGGCGCATCTTCACCATCTCCGGGGTGATCGCCGGCTTCCGCCGTACCGCCCTGCACCAGGTGGGCTGGTGGTCGGATGACATGGTGACCGAAGACATCGACATCAGCTGGCGCCTGCAGCGGGCGCACTGGGACATTCGCTACGAACCCAACGCACTGTGCTTCATCCTGATGCCGGAAACGCTGAAGGGGCTGTGGAGGCAGCGGCTGCGCTGGGCCCAGGGTGGCGTGGAGGTGATGCTGCGCCACGCCCGCTCGCTGCTGCACTGGAAGGAGCGGCGCATGTGGGGCGTACTGCTGGAGTACGTGCTGAGCGTGATCTGGGCTTACACCATGTTGTTCATCGTGGTGCTGTGGGCGCTGGGCAAGTTCATCGAACTGCCGCCGCAGCTGCATATCGCCAGCCTGCTGCCGGAATGGCACGGCGTGATCCTGGCCCTGGTCTGCCTGCTGCAGTTCGCCAGCAGCCTGATCATCGACCGTCGTTACGAAACACAGATTGGACGCAACTACTTCTGGGTCATCTGGTACCCGATGGCGTACTGGTTGATCAGCCTTTCCACCACCCTGGTGGCGTTGCCGAAAACCCTGCTGCGCCGTCGCAGCAAGCGCGCCACCTGGACCAGTCCCGATCGGGGGATCCGATGAACGCACAACGCCCGTCCAACCGCTTCGACTCGCGGATGATCCGCAAGCCGCATCGCCAACCACGCTTCCAGCGCACCGCCTGGGGCTTCGTCACCCTCGCGTTCTGGGGGTTCTACTTCTACCTGTGGGCACCGTTGGTGACCCTGCTCTCGTGGCTGATCGGCGGGCAGATGGCCTGGCAGCAGCTGTACGAGCGCAAGAACCAGTTCGACCCCTATGTGCTGGTGGCGCTGCCGCTGATGCTGCTGTGTGCCAGCGTGCTGCTGATCGGCTGGGCCGAGTACAACCGCGCGCGCTTCCGCGGCCACGACCGGCGCCTGCCGCGGCCGCTGGCCAGCCTCAACGAAGTGGCCGCCGACCTGGGGGCCAGCACCGGGCTGGCCGAGCGCCTGCTCGGCTGCAAGGCCGCCACGCTGCACATGGACGATCACGCGCGGCCGATCGGCATCCGCCGCGAGGTGGTGTAACCCGACAACCCGGTGGGTGCCGACCCTGGTCGGCACTTGCTTTGGTAGATGCCGACCTTGGTCGGCACCGGGGTCTACCGCGAAGACCATCCACGCACGGCGTGGATCTACGTGCGCGTCTGCCCTTCACCGCGCACGACGAACCGTTCGACGGTGAGTGCTTCCAGGCCCATCGGGCCGTAGGCGTGCAGGCGCGTGGTGGAAATACCGATCTCGCTGCCCAGGCCCAACTGCCCACCATCGGAAAAGCGCGATGAGGCATTCACCATCACCACCGCCGAACGCAGCGCGTTGACGAAGCGCTCGGCGTGGACCGCCTCTTCGGTCGCAATCACTTCGGTATGGTCGGAGGTATAGCGGCGGATGTGCGCGATGGCCGCATCGAGGTCATCCACCACCCGCACGGCCAGCACCAGATCCAGGAACTCGGCGGCGTAATCCGCATCGGTGGCTGCGTTGCTACCCGGCAGCAACGGCTGCGCAGCCGCGTCGGCGCGCAGCTCCACGCCGCGCTCGCCGAGCGCCTGTGCCACGCGCGGCAGGAACGCTTCGGCCACATCACGGTGCACCAGCAGGGTCTCCAGCGAATTGCAGGCCGACGGACGACTGCACTTTCCGTCCACAAGCAGATCGATGGCTTTGCCGAGGTCGGCGCTGGCATCCACGAACAGGTGGCAGACACCCTTGTAGTGCTTGATCACCGGCACCCGCGCATGTTCGGCAACGAAGCGGATCAGGCCTTCGCCGCCGCGCGGAATCGCCAGATCGATCAGTTCCTGCAGCTGCAGCAGTTCCAGCATCGCTTCGCGGCGCAGGTCGGTCAGCACGGTCACCGCCGCCGGTGGCACGCCATTGGCCTTGAGCGCGCCCGCCAACGCCTGGGCGATGGCTGTGTTGGAATGGATGGCTTCGGAGCCACCGCGCAGGATCACGCCATTGCCGGCCTTCAGGCACAGCGCAGCCGCTTCGGCGGTCACGTTCGGGCGCGCCTCATAGATCATTGCGATCACACCCAGCGGCACGCGTACCTTCTGCACGCGGATGCCGTTTGGACGCACATCGTCGCGGGTGATCTGGCCGACGGGATCGGGCAGCGCGGCGACCTCACGCACGGCTTCGGCCATCGCGAACAGGCGTGCCGGGTCCAGCGCCAGGCGGTCGAGCATGGCGCTGCCAACGCCCTTGTCGCGCGCGGCGGCGAGGTCACGTGCATTACCGGCAAGGATCAGCCCGGCATTCACTTCCAGCGCCTGTGCCATGGCCAGCAGCAGCGTGCGGCGGGCCGCACTGTCGAGGCCGGCAACGTTCTGGGCCGCGTCACGGCAGGCACGCGCCTGCGTTTCGATGTCGCTCATCGGGGAGTCCTTCAAACCGGTCATGGCAGCACCAGATCGTCGCGATGGACGACGCTGCCGCCGTAGTTGTAGCCCAGCACGGCCTCGATGTCGCGCGAATGGCGGCCGGCGATCCGGCGCACATCGTCGGCCGCGTACTGGCTGACGCCGCGCGCGACGCAGACACGGCCCTGCGGCGCGTTCCAGCACACCTGCACCATGTCGCCACGGCGGAACACGCCCTCCGCGCCGGTGATGCCACCGGGCAGCAGCGAGGCGCCCTTCTCGCGCATGGCCTGCGCCGCGCCGGCATCGATCACGATCGCGCCCTCGACCAGCGGCGCGTGCCGCAGCCAGTGCTTGCGTGCGGCCTCGCGGCTGCGTGCGGCATGGATACGGGTACCGAACAGGCGATCCTGCGCCAGCGCGCGCACCACGTCGCCACTGCGGCCATTGAACAGATAGGTTTCTATGCCGAGGCGACCGGCCTTCGCCGCCGCCTCCAGCTTGGTGCGCATGCCGCCGGTACCAGCGCGCGAGCCGGCGCCACCGGCCATCGCCAGCACCTCGTCACTCAGTTCCGGCACGTCGTGCAACGGCCGCGCGTCGGCCACGGTGCGCGGGTCGGCGCTGTACAGGCCGTCGATGTCAGTGGCGATGAACAGTGCATCGGCATCGACCAGCGCCGCCACGGTCGCGGCCAGGTTGTCGTTGTCGCCGAGCTTGAGCTCGTCCACCGACACGGTGTCGTTCTCGTTGACCACCGGCAACGCGCCCAGCCGCAGCAGCTCGCTCAGCGTGGCGCGGGCATTGAGGTAGCGGCGGCGGTTGCGCAGGTCGTCGTGGGTCAGCAGCACCTGCGCCACCGGGCGCTCGAAGAAGCGCTGCCAGAGCCCGATCAGCTGCGCCTGGCCGAGCGCGGCCAGGGCCTGGCGTGCGGCCATCGCCGCGCCGGGCTCGTCGGCGCGCGGCAGGATCGCGCGCCCGGCAGCGACCGCGCCGGACGATACGATCACTACCTCACGCCCGGCCAGTACATTGGCAGAGACGAACTGTGCCAGGCCCAGCGCGTGGCGTGGCGACAGGCCGCCGCCATCGGCTGCCAGCAGGCTGCTGCCGACCTTCAGCACTGCACGCCGCCATGGTGGCAGCGCTTGTTCGGGGAACGGCGAGGCGAGGTGGGCAGCGTGCTGGATCATCGGTCAGGCTCTCAGCGAGTGTTCCATTCGTGCACGGTCAGGTCGGAGGCCTGCATCGTCACCAGCGGATCGGTGGCGACGATGGCCTGTGCCTGCGCCAGGCTGTCCACGTTGCACAGCACATAGGCGCCACCGCTGCCATCGGCGAAGCCGCCGGTCAGCTGCAGCTTTCCCTGCGCCTGCAACGCATCGAGGAAGTCACGATGCGGCTGCACGACGGCGGCATTGAAACCGGGCCGGCGCATGGCCAACACCAGGTAGACCGTGCCCGCCATCAGGACAGCGCCTGCCAGCGCGCGCGCAGTTCATCCAGGCGCAGGTTGGCTGCCGAACCCGGCGACACGCGAGCGGCCAGGCTGCCTTCCGGCGTGCGCCCCTGCCCTGCACTGTCGGCACCGGCCGCAGCGGCCTTGTAGGCCTCGCGGAACGGCACACCAGCCACGGCCGCTTCCACGGCAACGTCGGTGGCATACATGCCCGAGTCGATCGCTGCGCGCAGCCTGTCGTCACGCCACTCTAGATTGGCCAGCAGCGCCGGCAGCAGCTCCAGCGCGGCCAGGCCACGGCCGAAGCCATGGAAGATGGCGCCCTTGGACGACTGCAGGTCGCGATGGTAGCCCGACGGCAGCGACAGCAGCTGCTCGATCTCGGTGCGCGCGGCGGCGACGCTGGCATGGGTGGCGCGCATCAGCTCGATCACATCCGGGTTGCGCTTGTTGGGCATGATCGAGCTGCCGGTGGTGTACTGCGCCGGCAGTGCGACGAAGCCGAACTCGGCGCTGGTGAACAGCGACAGGTCCCAGGCGATGCGGCGCAGGTCCAGGGTGGCGCCACCGAGGGCTTCCAGCGCGGCCAGCTCGAACTTGCCCCGCGACAGCTGCGCGTAGATCGGCGAGATCTGCATGCGCGCGAAACCGAGCGCAGCCGTGGTGTGTTCGCGGTCCAGCGGCAGATTGACGCCATAACCGGCGGCGGTGCCCAGCGGGTTGGCATCGATCAGTGCATGGGTGTCACGGGCGCGGATGGCATTGTCGATGAAGGCCTCGGACCAGCCCGCCCACCACATGCCGGCCGAGGACACCACGGCACGCTGGATGTGGGTATAGCCGGGTATCGGCAGGTCCTTCTCGGCCTGCGCACGGTCCAGCGCGACCTTGGCCACTTCGGCGCTGAGCTGCGCCACGCGCTGCAGCTTCTCTTTCAGCCACAGGCGGGTGGCCACCAGGATCTGGTCGTTGCGGCTGCGGCCGGTGTGGATCTTGCGGCCGGCGTCGCCGAGGCGTTCGGTCAACCGCGCTTCGATCGCCGAGTGGCCATCTTCGTACTGCGTATCCAGCACGAAGCGGCCTTCGCGGAAGTCCTGCGCCAGGATCTCCAGTTCGCGCAGCAGGCCTTCCAGCTCGTCGGCGCTGAGGATGCCGATGTGCTGCAGGCCCTGTGCATGCGCGGCGCTGGCGGCGATGTCGTGCAGGAAGAATTCGCGATCGAGGATCACGTCGTCGCCGGCGAGGAAGGTCTGGATCTGGGCGTCGACGGCGACGCCGGGCTTCTGCCAAAGAAGGTCTGCCATGGGGGCTCCGGAATACGTGTTCAGTGCGGGATCGACGTCAGTTCGTCGATGCCCAGCGCGAGGTTGAGGTTCTGCATGGCCTGGGTGGCCGCGCCCTTGAGCAGGTTGTCCAGGGTCGCCACCACCACGACCCGCTTGCCGCCCGGGGCCAGGGTGAAGCCACCGACCTGGGCACCGTGGCGACCGGCAATGCGGCTGACCCACGGCGCTTCATCCACCACTTCGATCAAGGGTTCGCCGGCATAGGCCTGCTGGAAGCGCTCGACGATCTGCTCGCGGGTCTGCACCCGGTTCAGCCACAGATTGGCGGTGAGCGTGATGCCACGGAAATGCGGCGCGACGTGCGGCATGAACTCGACCGCCACGCCCAGCTGCACGGACACTTCGCGCTCGTGCACGTGGTTGGTCAGCGCATACGGCATCAGGTTGTCGGCCAGCAGTTCAACGTTGTTCTTGTCCGACGGCGTGGTACCGGCACCGGAGTAGCCGGAGACACCGAAGCACTGCGGCGGACCGGCCAGCAGGTCCAGCAGCGGATGCACCACCAGCTGCATTGCCGTGGCATAGCAGCCCGGGTTGCTGATGTGCTTCTGGCCGTTGTAGCGGCCGCGGGTCAGCTCCGGCAGGCCGTAGTACCAGCTGTTGTCGAAGCGGTAGTCGGCCGAGAGATCGACGATGACAGTGTCCGGCTTCGCGGTTTCAAGCGCGGCCACGAACGGCGCGGCCAGGCCATTGGGCAGGGCCAGGATCACCGCATCCACGCCCTTGGCGGCCACCGCGTCGGCGTCCAGGTTCTCGTACTGCAGGTCACCCTGGAATTCCGGATGGTGATCGGACAGGCGCTGCCCGGCGCGCTCGCGCGAGGAGACGAAAGCCAGTTTCAGCCGCGGATGGGCGGCCACCAGCTTGATCAGCTCGGCACCGGTATGGCCGCGGGCACCGACGATACCCAGGGTGAAAGTCGAATCGTTCATGCGTGACTGTCCAGGCGGTACTGCAGGTGGCGCTTCACGCCCTGCCATTCCGCATCGATGATGGAGAAGATGACGGTGTCGCGCGGCGTGCCGTCGGCATGCCGCTTGTGGTTGCGCAGCACGCCGTCCTGCTTGGCGCCGAGGCGGGCGATGGCGGTACGCGAAGTAAAGTTGAACCAGCTGGTTTCCAGCACCACGCTGATGCAGCCCATGGCCTCGAAGGCGTGCTGCAGCAGCAACAGCTTGGCTTCGGTGTTGGCGCCGGTGCGCTGCACACGCGGCGCATACCAGGTGTAGCCGAGACTGAGCTTGGGCACGCCGGCATCCATGTCGTAGAAGCGCGTGCTGCCGATGATCTCGCCCGCCGCATCGCGGATCACGAAGGGCAGCACCTTGCCTTCAGCCTGCGCCTGCAGCGCGGCCTGCACATAGTGCTCGACCCGCTGCGGGGACGGCACCTGGGTGTACCAGAGCTGGTCCAGGCCGCTGCCTTCAAGCGCATCGCGCAGGCCCGGCACGTGCTCCATCTGCAGCGGCTTCAGGGTTACGTGCTGGCCGCGCAGGGTGGGAACCGTGTTCCAGGCATCGAGGTTGCTCATCGCTCAGCCCTGCAGGCTCGGGGTGCGCTGCGCGCAATGATCGACATAGGTCTTGATCCGGTCGATGCCATCGGCACCGAACCAGAACACCTTCCACTGATCCTGCTTGTAGCAGCCATCGGACTCGGCGTAGTAGAAGTGATTGATCGGGTTGCCGTGGCGCGAGCGCCAGAACAGCTGCGGGGTTTCCTCCAGCATCACGTTCCATACTGCGCGGCCCAGGCCCTCGCCCTGCGCGTCGTCGAGCACGGCGAACTTGTCCAGGTACACGCCCTCTGCCTCGTCGGTGAGGATCACCGCGGTGCGGTAGTTCTCGCTGACATAGGCACGCAACAGTTTGGTCTTCTCGAAGTAGTCCGGCACCAGGGTGCGGCCGAAACTGGATTCGATCAGGCCCTTCAGGCGCGGCAGGTCCAGTTCGTCCCAGGCGGTGGCGCGCAGTACTTTCTCGCCCTTGCGTACCAGCGTGCCCGAGCCCTTGTGGGTGAACAGTTCCTTGGCCAGGTCGGCCGGACGGGTGATCGACACCGACGATTCCAGCGGCAGGCGATCAAGCAGATCCTTGATCTGTTCGATCTTCACCTTCATGCCGCCGTGGATCCACGGCTGCGCGATCAGATGGTCGTACTCGGTGGACAGGTTGATCGAATCGATCACGTTGCCCTGCTCGTCCAGCAGGCCGCCGGTGCCGGTCAGGAAGATGATCTTGTACGGCTGCAGTTCCTGCACCAGCTCGTTGGCGGCGAAGTCGGCGTTGACGTTGAGGATCTGGCCGCCGGCGGTCTCACCCAGGCTGGTGATGACCGGGATCGAACCGGCGCGCAGGCTGGCCTCGATTGGCGCCAGGTTGACCTTCTTCACCTCGCCGACCAGGCCGTAGGTGTCCACGTCCAGGTACTCGGCCTCGAACACACCACCGGTGATCGAGGTGGCGCGCGCGCCGTTCTGCTGCAGCGCCTCGACCAGGCGCAGGTTGGACTGCTGGAACACCCGGCGCACGATCGCCAGCGCTTCCGGCGAGGTCACGCGCAGGCCGTTCACGGTCTGCTTCTCGATGCCGGCGGCCGACAGCTCGGCATCCAGCTGCGGGCCGGCGCCGTGCAGCACGATCGGGGTCAGACCGACCTCCTGCAGGAACGACAGCGAGGAGGTCAGCGCGTCGAGGTCGTCGCGCAGCACCGCGCCCCCGACCTTGACCACGGCGAAGCGCTTGGCATCCAGCTGCGAAAAGCGCTTGAGGTACTGGCTGATCTCCTTCGCGCTGGCCATGCTGGAAAGCAGGCGCACGATGGTCTGGCGGGTCTGGCGGTGGGGCTGGAGGGCAGGAGACATTTCGGTTTCGTCGGAAAGGGAAGAATCAGGCGCCGGCGGCGATGATGCGGTGCACGGCGTCGGTGTAGCGCTGCAGCTGCTCCAGCGTCACGAACTCGTCGGCGGTGTGGGCCTGGGCGATGTCGCCCGGGCCGAACACCAGCGTGGTGTAGCCACCGGCCGAGAACAGCGAGGCCTCGGTCCAGAAGTCCACCGCGTTGCCGATCGGCAGGTCCAGCGCATCGGCCACGTCGCGCGCCAGCAGGCGGCGGTTCTCGGCTTCGGCGATGTCACCGGCCGGCAGGCTGGGGCCACGGAAGGTTTCGGTGAACAGTGCCGCCTGCGGCTCGGCGAAGCCGGCAAAGGTCGCCAGCAACGCATCGATATCCATCGACGGCAGCGGACGGAAACCGAAGCGCACTTCGGCAGCGGGCGCGATCATGTTGGCCTTGATGCCACCTTCGACGCGACCGATGTTGAAGCGCAGGCCGGTCAGCCCGCCGAAGCGCGCCGACGCCAGCGATTCCACGTGATCCAGCGCGCGGTTGCCCCAGCGCATGGCCTGATGCAGCGCGCTGGCGGCTGCATCCTGCTTGCCCGAGGCATGCCCCGCGCGGCCAGCGAACTGCATCAGCACCGAGCTGATGCCACGGTGCGCCAGCACCGCCTCGCTCATGGTCGGCTCGGCCACCAGCACCGCTTCATACGGCAGGCCACGGGCCAGGAACGCAGCGATGCAGCGCGGATCGTTGGCTTCTTCATCGCTGGAGAACAGGAAGGCTGCATCACCGTCGCTGGCATTGGCTGCGGCCACCAGTGCGGCGGCCGCGCCCTTGATGTCACACACGCCCAGACCGACCACGCGGTCGTCCAGGCGGCGCATCACGTGCGGGTCGGCACTCCAGTGCGGCGAATCCGGCACGGTATCCAGGTGTACGTTGAACAGGTACTTCGGCGTCCCGCGCACGGCGTACAGGCTGACCGCACCGGCGCCGTGGTCGATCACCTCGACGTTGAAGCCGGGCAGGTTCGCGCGCAGGTAATCGAAGATGCCACCGGTGGTGATCGCACGCGGCGGGTTGCGGGTGTCGAAGGACACCAGCGCCTGCAGGTGATCGAGCGTCTGTTCAAGCATGAATCAGCAATCCTGTGGAATTCCGCCGGGCATGGCCCGGCGCTACCGGAATGCGTCTGGTGGAGAGCCCCCTTCTTGTTGAAGGGGGCGCGCCAACGGCGCAGGGTTGAGGTGGAATGCGTGGTCAACCGCTCAGCGGTTGACTTGCGCGTAAAGCGTCGAGCTCATGCCGAACAGCTTGATGAAGCCCTCGGCCTCTTCCACGCCCCAGTCGGCCGACTGCGCGTAGGTGGCACCCT
This sequence comes from Stenotrophomonas sp. GD03819, assembly GCF_029841665.1. Classification (NCBI taxonomy): domain Bacteria; kingdom Pseudomonadati; phylum Pseudomonadota; class Gammaproteobacteria; order Lysobacterales; family Lysobacteraceae; genus Stenotrophomonas; species Stenotrophomonas sp. GD03819. The sequence continues at coordinate 35,713 of NZ_JAOCEW010000010.1, read as the reverse complement.
TGGTGTTGAGCAGGTGCGGCGACTTCACCGCCACTGCATCGACGCGGCCACCACGGGTCTCCAGCACCACTTCACCGTTGACCTTGGCCTGCGAGGACTTCAGGAACGCTTCGATGTCGGTCTTCAGCGGGTCGTGGTAGAAGCCTTCGTACACCAGCTCCACCCACTTGCGCGCCACATCCGGCTTGAAGCGGTTCTGCTGCTTGGTCAGCACCGCATCTTCCAGCGCGCGGTGTGCGGCCAGCAGCGAAACCAGGCCCGGGGCCTCGAACACGATGCGGCCCTTCAGGCCGATCACGGTATCGCCGGTGTAGACGCCGCGGCCAACGCCGTACGGGGCGAACAGCTTGTTGAGCTGGGCCAGGATCTGGTCGCCCGGCAGCGCCTTGCCGTTCAGTTCAACCGCTTCGCCTTCGACGAACTTCAGGGTGACCGTCAGCGCCTGCTCCGGCCACTCGCTGCGCGGTGCGCACCAGCCACGGGCGCCCTCGCCCGGGGCTTCCCAGCGGTCGATCTCGCCGCCGGACATGGTCAGGCCCAGCAGGTTCTCGTTGATGGTGTAGGCCTGCTGCTTGGCGCGCACGCCGAAGCCGCGCTCTTCCAGGTACTTCTGCTCGTAGGCGCGGGTCTGGGTGTGTTCCTTCTGGATCTCGCGGATCGGCGCGATGATCTGGTAGTCGCCCAGTGCCTTCACGGCCAGGTCGAAGCGGACCTGGTCGTTGCCCATGCCGGTGCAGCCGTGGGCGATGATGTGGGTGCCCAGTTCGGCGGCACGCTTCAGCGCCGCATCGACGATCAGGTAACGGTCCGACACCAGCAGCGGGTACTGGCCCTGGTAGCCTTCACCGGCCCACACGAACGGCTTGACGAAGCCTTCCCAGATGGCCGGGCCACCGTTGACGGTAACGTGGCTGGTCACGCCCAGCTCGGCGGCGCGCTTTTCGATGAAATCGCGCTCTTCATCATCCACGCCGCCGGTGTCGGCGAACACGGTGTGCACGTTGTAGCCACGCTCCTGCAGGTACGGCACGCAGAAGCTGGTATCCAGGCCGCCGGAGAAGGCGAGAACGACGTCTTTGTTGCTCATGGGGAGGGTATGTCCTGGTAGCGCCGGGCCGTGCCCGGCGGAAATGATTGAATCGGAAAAAATCAGCGCCCGGCAACCGCGGCCATGATCGCCTTCTGCACGTGCAGGCGGTTCTCGGCTTCGTTGATGGCGATGCATTGCGGCGAATCCATCACGCCGTCGGTGGCCTTCACGTTGCGGCGCAGCGGCAGGCAGTGGCTGAACACACCGTTGTTGGTCAGCGCCATCTTCCGCTCGTCCACGATGAAGTGCTTGAACTGGTCGCGGATCGGCTTTTCAGGCTCCCAGTTGCCGAAGAACGGCAGCGCCCCCCAGCTCTTGGCGTAGACCACGTCGGCGCCGGCGTAGGCGCTGTCGATGTCATGGCTGATCTTCAGCGAACCGCCGCTCTCGGCCACGTTCTGCTCGGCCCAGCCCATGTAGCGGTCGTCGAGGATGTAGTCGGCGGTCGGGCACAGCAGGGTCACGTCCATCCCCATGCGGGTGGCGATGGTCAGCGCCGAGTTGGCCACGGCGGTGTTCAGCGGCTTGGGGTGGTAGGTCCAGGTCAGCACGTACTTCTTGCCACGCAGGTCCTGGGTGCCGAAGTGCTCCTGCAGGGCCATCACGTGGGCCAATTCCTGGCACGGGTGGGTGATGGTCTCCATGTTGATGACCGGCACCGGCGAGTACTTGGCGAAGCTGTTGAGGACGATGTCCTGGCGGTCGTAGGCCCAGTCGATGAACTTGGGGAACGCGCGCACGGCGATGATGTCGCAGTAACGGCCCAGCACCTTGGCCACTTCAGCGATGTGCTCTTCGGTATCGCCGTCCATCACCGTGCCGAGGTTGAACTCGATCGGCCACGCATCCTTGCCCGGCTGCAGCACCACCGCGTGGGCGCCGAGCTGGAACGCGCCCAGTTCGAAGCTGGTGCGGGTGCGCATGGACGGATTGAAGAACACCAGCGCGATCGACTTGCCCTTGAGCTGGTCGCCGAGCTTGTTGCGCTTGAACAGCGCGGCCTGGGTCAGCAGCGCGTCAAGTTCGCTGCGGCTCCAGTCCTGGGTGTTCAGGAAGTGCTTGGGGGACATCATCTTTCCTTGCGTGGCGGCGCCGGGTTCGACGCGGTGGAAGGGAAAACAGGAAGCAAAGGTGGAACGAAAAGGTTGCAGTTGCAGCTTTCAGAACGCAGAAACGAAAAAACCCAGCCGGGCGGCTGGGTTTTTTTCGGACGAACAGCAAAAAGCTCCGGTTACCCAGCGAGGATGTGGGGTTCCGGTCGACGCGCACGCGAGGTCATGCCCGACGCCTGTCGGGCTGCGCTGCTGTCGTGCTGGAAGTCGGTGAGCTTCATGGTCAACCATCTTTGCATGCGGCCGGGGCCGACGCAAGGGGCCGGGGTCGCAGAATCAGGGATTGCCCGTGGCGCCCTGCTCGGGGCCGACCCAAGGGGTGATAGACACCCGGATCTTGAGCCGGTTGCCGGGGTCTTCCGGCAGCCGTGAGCGGTACTTGGTGCCCTTGTAGACGTAATCCACGTCGTAGGCGATGGGCCTGCGGAATTCACGCCCCACCGGCACGATACGGCAGTCACGGGTCAGCATCGGGCCATTGTTGGCCGGTGCCGGCGCCGGGGCGGGTGACTCGGCGGCGGCGTCCTCGGAGACCTCTTCATCGCTGCGCTTGAACATCGAGCGCACCGAGTCCCAGAAGCGGCTGATCCGGCCCTTGTCCTCGACCGGCTCCTCGCCGGTGACATTGACCGGCGCCAGAGTCCGGGTCGAGACCGGCTCGCAGTGTTCTTCGGTGCGGGTCGCGCGCAGGGTCTGGAACACGGGCTCGACGTTCAGCACCTGCGCGTAGTCGAACTTCACGTTCTCCACGATCACCACCCGGTTGCGGGGCTCGGCCTCCTGCGCCTGGGCCACGGCGGCCAGCGCCGACAGGCAGGCCAGGGTCAGCAACGCGGTGGATTTCATTGGCGAAGGGAGCAAGGACACGGCAATAGTGTAGGCAGTGGCGAGCGCAAGGGGCTGAACATTACCCGTCCACGCTGCTCCTGCCCACCCCACCTTGGACGGACCCGGCGTCCACCGGTGGCAGGCGGTGCCCCCAAAGGGGGCCGACACGTTCTAAAATCACAGGCTTGTCCCTCAGCCACAGCCCCATGACCCTGCGCCTGCACAACAACCTGACTCGCCAGCTCGAACCGTTCATCCCGCTCGACCCGGCCTGTCCGACCCTGTATGTGTGCGGCCCCACGGTCTACAACTACGTGCACATCGGCAACGCCCGTGGCCCGGTGGTGTTCGGCGTGCTGGCCGACCTGCTGCGGCGCCGTTTCGGTGGCCTGCGCTACGCGCGCAACATCACCGACGTGGACGACAAGATCAACACCGCCGCGCGCGAGCAGGGGGTGCCGATCAGCACCATCACCGACAGGTTCGCTGCCGCCTACCGTGAAGACATGGCCGCGCTGGGCGTGGTGCCGCCGGACATCGAACCGGAAGTGACGGCGCACATGCCGCAGATCGTCACCATGATCGAGCAGCTGATCGCCAACGGCCATGCCTATGCCGCCGAGGGCCATGTGCTGTTCGCGGTGGCCAGCTTCGACGGCTACGGCAAGCTCTCGCGCCGCGACCCGGAAGAGATGCTGGCCGGCGCCCGTGTCGATGTCGCCCCCTACAAGCGCGATCCCGGCGATTTCGTGCTGTGGAAGCCGTCCAGCGACGACCTGCCCGGCTGGGAATCGCCGTGGGGCCGTGGCCGCCCGGGCTGGCACATCGAATGCTCGGCGATGGCCGCCGCCCATCTGGGCGAGACCATCGACATCCATGCCGGCGGCGTCGACCTGCAGTTCCCGCACCACGAGAACGAGATCGCGCAGAGCGAATGCGCCCACGGCGGCAAGATCTTCGCCCGTTTCTGGCTGCACAACGGCATGCTCAACTTCGGCGGCGCCAAGATGAGCAAGTCGCTGGGCAACATCGAGCGCGTGCACGACCTGGTGCGCCAGCATCCGCCGGAAGCGCTGCGCCTGGCGCTGCTGTCGGCCCACTACCGGCAGCCGCTGGACTGGTCCGATGGCCTGATCGAGCAGTCGGTGCGCACCTTGGATCGCCTGTACGGCACCCTGCGCGAACTGGCGTCGGTCGACGCGGTCGTGGCGATCCCGGCCACGGTCGAGGCGACCCTGGATGACGACCTGAACACTCCGCAGGCGCTGGCCGAAGTGGCCCGCATCGCTGCCGATGCACGCCGGGCCACCGACCCGGCCGAACAGGCGCGCCTGAAGGGCGAGCTGCTCGGTGCCGGCCTGGCCCTGGGCCTGCTGCAGGCCGATCCGGCGCAATGGTTCGGTACCGCTGCGGGCGATGACGGCGACGACGCCCGTATCCAGAGCCTGATCGACGAGCGTGCCGCTGCCAAGAAGGCCCGCGACTTCGCCCGTTCCGACGCCATCCGCGACCAGCTGGCCGCCGAAGGCATCGTGTTGGAAGACACCCCGCAGGGCGTGCGCTGGTCGCGCAAGCGCGGCTGACCTGCCCTGCCCCGTGGCCGGTACGCCGGCCACGCCCCACCGTAGAGACTGTTGTGACCGACTCCCCGTTCCCGCTTGAACCCACCGCCGCCGAGGCCCAGACCGCCATCGCCGAGGAATTCGGCTTCTTCGGCGACTGGTCCGAGCGCTATCAGTACCTGATCGACCTCGGCCGCAAGCTGCCGGCCTTCCCGGAAGAATGGAAGACCGAAGAGCATCGCCTGCTCGGCTGCCAGTCGATGGTCTGGATCGTGCCGGAAGGCAATGCGCAGTCGCTGCGCTTCCATGCCATCAGTGATTCGGCCATCGTCTCCGGCCTGATCTTCCTGGCCCTGCGCGTGTACTCCGGGCGCTCGGCGCAGGAGATCCTGGCCACCGAACCGAGCTATATCCAGGACATCGGCCTGGCCCGCCACCTGTCTCCGACCCGCAGCAATGGTGTGGCAGCGATGCTGGCCTTCATCCGCGAGACCGCGCAGGCCCAGCTGCAGCGCGATCCGTCGTGAGCGAGCCTGCCACAGCCGAGGACACCGCGCTGGGCCTGCTGTCCCGACCCGGCTTCGCCAAGCTGCTGGCCTACCGCATCTTCGCGATGCTGTCCTACCAGGTGGTGGCAGTCACCGTCGGCTGGCACATCTACGAAGTCACCCGCAATCCGTTCTCGCTGGGCCTGATCGGCCTGGCCGAGGTGCTGCCGTTCTTCTGCGTGGCGCCATTCGCCGGCTACCTGGTCGACCATCTGCCGCGGCGCCGGTTGGGCATGGCGGCCTGTTCCGGGCTGATCGCCACCGCGCTGGTACTGACCAGCGTGGCCAAGGGCTGGCTGCCGTTTGAAGGCGTGTGGCCCATCTATGCAGCCATCGCCCTGACCGGCATGGTCCGCGCCTTCCTGTCGCCGATCTACAACGCGCTGTTCGCCCGCGTGCTGGCCCGCGATCAGTTCGCGCGCGGCGCAGGCCTCGGCGCGGTGGTGTTCCAGGCCGGCATGGTGGCTGGTCCGGCACTGGGTGGCGTGCTGGTCGGCTTCGGCGGCAAGGGCCTCTCCTACGCGGTGGCTACGGCCTTTGCGCTGGTGGCGATGGCCTGCCTGGCTACATTGAAGGTGGAAGAACCGGTGCACACCGGTCCCGCCGCGCCGATCTTCAAGAGCATCGCCGAAGGCGCGCGCTTCGTGGTCGGCAACCGGATCATGGTCGGGGCGATGGCGCTGGACATGTTCTCGGTCCTGCTCGGCGGCGTGGTGGCGATGCTGCCGGCGTTCCTGCACGAAATCCTGCACCACGGCCCGGAAGGCCTGGGCATCCTGCGCGCGATGCCGGCGCTCGGTTCGGTGTGCGTGGGTCTGTGGCTGGCCCGCCACCCGCTGCACCGCAATGCCGGCCGCGTACTGCTGTTCGCGGTGGCCGGTTTCGGCCTGTGCGTGATCGGCTTCGGCCTGTCGCAGCACTTCTGGCTGTCGGCGCTGATCCTGCTGTTCTACGGGGCCTTCGATGGCGTCTCGGTGGTGATCCGATCGACCATCCTGCAGTTGGCCACGCCGGAAGAGATGCGCGGACGGGTGTCTTCGATCAACGGCATCTTCATCAGTTCGTCCAACGAGCTGGGCGCGTTCTATGCCGGCACGATGGCCAAGCTGCTCGGCCTGGTGCCGGCCGTGGTGCTGGGTGGGTTCGCGGTGCTGAGCGTGGCCGGGATCACCGCGTGGAAGAACCCGACGCTGCGGAAACTGAATTTGCGTGATCTGCAGTGACGCTGCGAACAGCGGATTCGGCGGCGCCGGGTGTTTGGCTGGGGCCGTTGCTCTCCCTCGATGATTGGGCTTGTCACTTTCTTTTCGCGAAAAGAAAGTAACCAAAGAAACGCTCCGCCATCCGCGAGCCGGCGCTGCGCGCCGGTGCCCGTGCTCCTCGGTGAATCAGGGGACGGCGCCGAACTCGCTGCGCTCAAACAGCGGCGCCTCTTCGCCCCTGATTCCCCTGCGGTGCTCGGCTCGCTACAAGGCGGACTCAACAGCCGCGAGCACGCATGACCGCTCCTGTCGGCCTGAGCCGAGCGTGGGCTCGGCTCTACATCGGCCGCGCACGCAGGAAACCGTCGAGAGCCTGCGGGTGGGTCCGGGCGGGACCGTCCGCGGCATGGATGCCGCGGCCGAGCTTACAAGGATGTAATTGCAGCGTGTCCTGCCCGGCCCCACCCGCAGGCTCCACCCGATACCCGGAAGGCGCTGCTCTACACAGCCAACTCGAACCCAACAAAAAACCCGGCCGAGGCCGGGTTTTTCGCATGACCATACAACGAGCAGGAATCAGTCGCCCTGCTGCTTCTGCAGGTGCTCCCAACGCTCCTGGGCGTCGATGGTGCGTTCGGCGGTCAGGCGCGCTTCCAGGCGCTCCAGGCCGATTTCTTCACCGGTGTCGACGCAGTAACCGTAGTCGCCCGCTTCCAGGCGCTTCAGGGTGCTGTCGATCTTGCCGATCAGCTTGCGGTAGCGGTCGCGGGTACGCAGTTCCAGCGAGTTCTCGGTCTCGCGGGTCGCGCGCTCGGCTTCGTCGCCGATGTCACGCACTTCCTCACGAAGATTCTCGATGGTCTGCTTGGACTCTTCCACCAGGTCCGCGCGCCAGTTCTGCAGACGCTGACGGAAGTACTCCTGCTGCAGCGGGCTCATGTATTCCTCTTCCGAGGACGGCTTGTAGCCAGTCGGCAGGATCGGGCGGCCGGTGGCCTCGTCGGTCTTGTACTCGACCACCTTGTACTTGCTGCGCGGGGCCGGTGCAGCCGAGCGGGCGGCGACGGCCACGGCAACCTTGCCGACAGGGCGCGACACGGTCTTCGGGGCGGAATCGGATTTCACGGCGGTTTTGGCAGGCGATTTCGAAACGGGCACGGGATTCTTGGATTGCGGGGCCTTCGAAGCGGCAGGAGCGGCGGCCGGGGCCGGCTTGGAAGCCGGTTGGGCTGCTGCCACTGCCACGGTCTTGACCGGGACAGGCTTGGCCGGAGCCGGCTTGGCAGCAGGCTTCGGTGCGGACTTCACTACTGGGGCCGGGGCCGGCTTCACGGCCGGCACGGCAACATTCTTGGCAACCTTCTTTACAGCGGCAGGCGTGGCAACCGGTTTAGCCGCAGCGACCTTCTTGGCCGCGGGCTTGGCGACCGGCTTGGCTGCAGCCTTCTTCACCACCGCCTTCGGCGCCGGCTTGGCCGCGGCCTTCTTCGCCACCGGCTTGGCGGCGGCCTTCTTCACCGGCGCGGCCTTGCTGGCGGCCTTCTTCATCACCGGCGCCTTCTTGCTGGCCGCGGCAGGCTTGGCCTTGGCGGGCGCAGCAGCCTTCTTCGCCACCGGCTTGGTTGCCTTGACCGGCGTTTTCTTTGCGGTGGCCTTCCTGGCCGCCGGTTGCGAGGACGCTGCCTTGGTCGCCGGCTTGCTGGCCGGTTTCTTGGCAACGGGCTTTGCCGCCAACTTCTTCACAACAGGCTTGGCGGTTTTCTTGGCGGCCGTTGCGGCCTTCTTTGCAGTTTTTTTAGCAGCCACGAAACGCTCTTCCTTGGATTCCCCGGGGCCCGGGAAAGCGGGCCTTTATAGCCTACCCGACCCGCAGCAGCAACCTCGACCCCCTGCTCCATTCAGTCCTGGAGTCAAGGCGCCCTTGGAGGCAGTCCGACGAACACGGACCGCCTTGCGCGGTACGGAACCTGGCCAGCACCCGAAGGTGCTGGTACCGGTCGCAGGCCATCGGCGACATGCGACCAACGGCCCATCCTGCACAAATGCGGCCTTCATGCCAACTGGCATAAGATGACTGGGTGATCTCGCGCCTGCTCATTGCCCTGCTGCGCTTCTACAAGCGCTTCATCAGCCCCCTGCTGGGGCCACGCTGCCGTTTCGTGCCGAGCTGTTCTGAATACGCGATGGAAGCCATCTCGCGGCACGGCCCGCTGCGCGGCAGCTGGCTGGCTGCGCGCCGGCTGGGCCGCTGCCACCCGTTCCACCCCGGCGGCTTCGACCCGGTGCCCGAATCCAACCACGCCCCCTCTTGCCGTTGCACAGGAAAACACTGACATGTCCTCCACCCTCATCACCAACGCCCGGATGGTCAACGAAGGCCGCACCTTCGACGGCGACCTGCGCATCGAGAACGGCCGCATCGCGCAGATCGGCAATGGGCTGGCGCCGCGCGACGGCGAGCAGGTGGTGGACGCGGCCGGACGCTGGCTGCTGCCTGGCATGATCGATGACCAGGTGCACTTCCGCGAACCGGGCCTGACCCACAAGGGCGACATCGCCAGCGAATCGGCGGCGGCCGTGGCCGGTGGCCTGACCAGCTTCATGGACATGCCCAACACCAACCCGCCGACGCTGGATTCGACCATCCTGGAAGCCAAGTACGAACTCGCGCGCGGCCGCGCCTGGGCCAACTACGGCTTCTACCACGGCGCCAGCAATGACAACCTCGAAGCGATCCGTGCGCTGGACCCGAAGAAGGCCCCGGGCGTGAAGGTGTTCATGGGCGCCTCTACCGGCAACATGCTGGTGGACAACCCGGAAACGCTGGATGCGATCTTCCGCGAATGCCCGACCCCGATCATCACGCACTGCGAAGACACGCCGATGATCGATGCCAACCTGAAGGCCTTCCAGGAAAAGTACGGCGACGCGCTGACCCCGGACATGCATCCGGATATCCGTTCGCGCGAGGCCTGCATCAAGTCGACCCGGCTGGCGATGTCGCTGGCGCGCAAGCACGGCACCCGCCTGCATGTACTGCACATCTCCACCGCCGACGAACTGGCGCTGTTCGAGAAGGGCCCGCTGATCCGCGCCGATGGCAGCCGCAAGCAGATCACCGCTGAAACCTGCGTGCACTTCCTGCACTTCGCGCGCCCGGATTACGCGACCAAGGGCAACCTGATCAAGTGCAACCCGGCGATCAAGGAAGTGTCCGACCGCGAGGCGATCACCGCTGCGCTGGCCGACGACGTGCTGGACGTGCTGGCCACCGACCATGCGCCGCACACCTGGGAAGAGAAGCAGAAGCCCTACGCGCAGGCGCCGTCGGGCCTGCCGCTGGTGCAGTACGCACTGGTGGCCGCGCTGGAGCGCGTGCACGAAGGCAAGCTGACCCGCGAGCAGGTGGTGCAGAAATTCGCACACGCACCGGCACAGCTGTTCGACGTGGAAGAACGCGGCTTCCTGCGCGAAGGCTACTTCGCCGACCTGGTGCTGGTGGAAGACGTGCCATTCACCGTCAAGCGCGAGGACGTGCTGTCCAAGTGCGGCTGGTCGCCGTTCGAAGGCACCACCTTCCGTTCGCGCGTGGCCTCGACCTGGGTCAACGGCCAATTGGTGTGGGACGGCAGCAAACTGGTGGGTGAACCGGCCGGCCAGCGCATGACCTACGACCGCTGATGCGCAAGGTATTTCTGTTCGGGGCGCTGCTGCTGGCCGCGCCCCTGTTCACCGCACCGGCGGCGCAGGCGCAGGATGGCATCGGCAGCCTGATCGACAGTCGCGTGGTGTTTCCGGCCAGCGCGTCGCAGGGCGCGCTGGTGATCGGCAAGGTGCCCGCCGGCAGCCGCGTGCAGTACGCCGGCCGCCAACTGCGGGTGAGCGGCTATGGCAGTGTGGTGTTCGGCATCGGTCGCGACGAGAAGGGCCCGTTGCGCGTGCAGGTACAGCGCCCCGATGGTGGCAGCGAGACGGCGACCATTGCGGTGACGCCGCGCGACTGGCCCACCGAGCGGGTCAACGGCGTGCCGCCGAAAACGGTGAACCCGCCGCCGGCGATTGCCGAGCGGATCAAGCGCGAACAGGCGCAGGTGACCGCGGCACGTGCCCGCGATGACGACCGCACTGATTTCACCCAGACCTTCATCTGGCCGGTGCAGGGCCGCATCAGTGGCCGCTTCGGCAATGCGCGTGTCTACAACGGTCAACCTGGTGCCGGTCATTCCGGCATGGACATCGCGGTGCCGAACGGCACCCCGGTGAAGGCACCGGCCGCCGGCATCGTCACCTTCGCCGGCCCGGACCTGTACCTGACCGGTGGCACGCTGCTGCTCGACCACGGCTTCGGGGTCAGCTCCAACTTCCTGCACCTGTCGCGCATCGACGTGAAGGTCGGCGACCGGGTGGAACAGGGCCAGGTGATCGCCGCGGTCGGCGCCACCGGTCGCGCCACCGGCCCGCACCTGCACTGGGGCATGAACTGGTTCGATACCCGCATCGACCCGTTGCTGGTGTTGGAGCGTAAATAACGCGCGCAACGCGCTGTGGTAGGTGCCGACCTTGGTCGGCACAACCTCATGGAGCGTGCGGACCAAGGTCCGCACCCACCAGAATCGATCAACCGCGGGCAGCCCACCACACGCGCAGCAGGGTGCGCACCGGGGTGGCTTCGATCGGCTTGCCTGCGGCCTGCGCCGCCACGCGTGCGCGCGCCAGGCTGGACCACACACGGCGCGGGCGCGGGCCGGGCACGCGACTGCCCCACCCCTTCAGCAGGTACTGCGCCCAGCGCTGCGCGGCCGTGCTGGAATCCCCATCCAGCAGGCTGCGCGGCACACCGGCCACGCCGGCATCCTGCAGGCGCTGGGCAAGGGTCTGCAGCTGCACCGCACGACCAGCGCCGGTGCGCGGCTTGTCGTTGAACAGCGCCGCTTCCACCGCGGCAACCGCGTCGGCGTAATTGGCCAGCGCACGCTCGGCACCGGCCGCATCCAGCGCGACCGTGCGCGCTTCAACCAGATCGGGCAGCGCTTCGGCCAGCTGCGCCCACGGCGCACGCACCGGCTCCAGCAGGCGACCCAACGGGTGGCGCGACCTGTGCGCAGCCCAGCTGCGCAGCTCCTCGCCCCACCACGCCAGCTTGGCGTCGGCCGGCAACGGATCGCCGCCGGTATTGAGCATGTCGTCGAACTCCTGCAGCAGCGCAAACCACGCCACTGCAAGCTCGCGTTGCGATTCGGCCACGAACGGGGCGGCCACCGACCATTCCGGCCAACGGCTGCGCCACTTGTCGAGGAAACTGTCCAGCGCGGTACTGCTCACTACGTCATTCCTTACGGCTGGGCCGGGGCTGCCGGCCGGGTCGGCCAGAGACTGGCCAGTTGCAGAAGTCCGGCGTTCTCGACCAGCACGTCGGCCTGCCAGGCCAGCGGGTCGTCGCTGTGCAGGCGATAGCCCCACAGTGCCGCCACCGACGGCATGGCCGCGGCACGCGCGGCGATGATGTCGCGCTCGTCGTCGCCCACGTACACGCAGTCTTCGGCGGCAACGGCGATCGCCTGCGCCGCGTGCAGCAGCGGCAGCGGATGCGGCTTGCGCTCGGCCAGGCTGTCACCACCCACCAGCACCGCACAGCGCTGCTGCCAGCCGTGCTGCGGCAGGATCAGGCGCGCCAGATACTCGGGCTTGTTGGTGACGATGCCCCATACCGTGCCGGCGGCATCCAGTGCAGCAAGCATGCCGGCCACGCCATCGAACAGCACCGCGTGCTGGCCGATCAATGCTTCATAGCGCTGCAGGAATTCCGGGATCAATGCATCGCGCGCAGCGGCATCCAGGTCCGGGAATGCCGCACCGACCATCGCGCGCGAGCCCTTGGACACCACCGGGCGCAACAACGCCGGATCGATCGGTGCACGGCCACGTTCGGCCAGCATCGCATCGCAGGTGGCAACGAAGTCCGGCGCGCTATCCAGCAGGGTGCCGTCCAGATCGAACAGCACCGCGCGCGGGAAGCGGGCAGAGGTCATGCCGGCTTGACCGCGTAGGCGAGGTAGTTGATGTCGGTGCGGCTGCTCAGGCGGGCATGGTTGCGCCACGGCTCGTAGGCCATGCCGCTGACATCCACCAGCTGGACGTCGGCCTCGCGCAGCCAGCGCGCCAGCTCTGCCGGCTTGATGAATTCCTGGTAGTGGTGCGTGCCCTTGGGCAGCAGCCGCGCCACGTACTCGGCACCGACAATCGCCACCGCGAATGCGGCAGCGGTGCGGTTGATGGTCGACAGGAACAGGTGGCCGCCCGGCTTCAGCAGGCGCTTGCAGGCCTCGATGATCGCGCCCGGATCCGGCACGTGCTCGAGCATTTCCATGCAGGTGACCACATCGAAACTGCCCGGCTGCTCGGCAGCCAGGTCCTCGGCGGCCTGGACGCGATAATCCACCTTGGCACCGCTTTCCAGCGCGTGCAGGCGCGCGACCTTGACCAGTTCCGGGGCCAGGTCGATGGCGGTGACGTCGGCACCGGACTGCGCCAGCGCCTCGCTCAGCAGGCCGCCACCACAGCCGATGTCCAGCACGCGCGCACCGCGCAGCGGCACGCGGTCGGCCACGTACTTCAGCCGCACCGGGTTCAGCGCATGCAGCGGCTTCTGCGGGCCATCAGCGTCCCACCAGCGGTTGGCCAGCGCGGCGAACTTGTCCAGCTCGGCCTGATCGAAATTGGAGGATGCGTGGGGGGCAGTCATGAGGATGTCCTTGCGGCGCCAGGGTTCAGGCGCGGATATGGCGGATGCGCTCGCGCCACTGGCGCGCGTTGGCGATGATGCCCGGCAGGTCCATGCCGACCAGCTCGCGCTGCACCAGCTTCGGCTTGCCGGCAATCCAGACATCGCTGACCTGCTGGCGGCCGGTGGCGTACACCAGCTGCGACAGCACGTTGTGCAGCGGCTGGGTTTCCAGCGCGGACAGGTCGACGCAGACCAGATCGGCCTGCTTGCCGACCTCGATCGAACCGATGCGGTCACCGAAGCCCAGCGCGCGGGCGCCGCCCAGCGTGGAGGCACGCAGCGTGGTGGCTGCATCCAGCGCGGTGGCGTCGTCGGCCACGGCCTTGGCCAGGATCGCCGCCGTGCGGTTCTCGCTGAACATGTCCAGGTCGTTGTTGCTGGCGCAGCCGTCGGTGCCGATCGCCAGGTTCACGCCGGCGCGCTGCAGGGCGCAGGCCGGGCAGAAACCGGAGGCCAGCTTCAGGTTCGATTCCGGGCAGTGCACCACGCTGACGCCACGTTCGGCGCACAGGTGGATTTCCGCGTCGGTCAGCTGGGTCATGTGCACCGCGATCAGGCGGTCGTTGACCAGGCCGAGGCGATCCAGCCGCGCCAGCGGGCGCTGGCCGTGCAGCTTGATCGAATCGGTGATTTCCTGCGCGGTCTCGTGGGTGTGCAGGTGCACCTGCATGTCGAGCTGGTCGGACAGCATCCGCACCCGCTCGAAGTTGGCATCGTTGACGGTGTACGGCGCATGCGGCGCGAACGCGGTGCCGATCAGCGGATCGGTGCGCCACTGGTCATGCAGTTCACCGGCCTTGGCGAAGTACTCGTCGTCGGTCTTGGCCCAGGCGGTGGGGAAATCGATGATGACCGCGCCAACCAGCGCGCGGAAACCGTGCTTCTTGTAGACCGCGGCCTGCACATCGCCGAAGAAATAGTTCTCGTTGGCGCAGGTGGTGCCACCGCGCAGCATCTCGGCGATGGCCAGGGTGGTGCCGTCGGCAACGAATTCGGGGCCGATTACCGCGGCTTCCACCGGCCAGATGTGCTGCTGCAGCCAGGTCATCAGCGGCAGGTCGTCGGCGACGCCGCGCAGCAGGGTCATCGGGTTGTGCGTGTGCGCGTTGACCAGGCCCGGCATCAGTGCGGCCTCGGGGCGGCTGACCACCTGGGCGGCGCGGAAACGCGCGCGCGCCTCGGCGCGCGGCAGGATCGCGATGATCTCGCTGCCACGCACGGCCACGGCGTGGTCTTCCAGCACCACCGCATGCGGCTCGATCGGAACGACGTAACCGGCTTCGATGAGCAGGTCGCAGGCTTCGGGGAGGTGCGGGCTATCGCTCATGCGGGCTCACTGGCTATTGGAGAAGGGCCTGGCGGGAGGCGGTAGCGCCGGGCCATGCCCGGCGGCTGTCCGCTGCGGCGCCATGGGCGCCAGCAACGGGTCCGGGCGATGCCCGGAAAGCCGAGCACGGGCTCGGCTCTACAGTCTGGTCGACCTGCGGCCGGAACCTTACTTGACGCGTGCGGAGTACTCGCCCGAACGGGTGTCGACGCGGATCACTTCGTCCTGGTTGACGAACAGCGGCACGCGGACCACGGCACCGGTTTCCAGGGTGGCCGGCTTGCCGCCGCCGCCCGAGGTGTCGCCACGGACGCCCGGATCGGTTTCAGTGATCTTCAGTTCAACGAAGTTCGGCGGCTGCACGAAGATCGGCTCACCATTCCAGAGGGTGACCACGCAGGACTCTTCGCCCTTCAGCCACTTCTCGGCGCCGCCCATGCCGGCCTTGGTGGCCTGGACCTGCTCGAAGGATTCCGGGTCCATGAAGTGCCAGTACTCGCCGTCGCTGTACATGAAGTTCATGTCGGTATCGACGACGTCGGCTGCATCCAGCGAGTCGGTCGACTTCATGGTCACTTCCTGGGTACGGCCGTCCTTGATCAGGCGGTACTTCACGCGGGTGAAGGCCTGGCCCTTGCCCGGCTTGACGTATTCGGTGTCGATGATGACGGCCGGTTGGTTGTTGACCAGGATCTTCATCCCGTTCTTGACGTCGTTCATGCCGTAGCTGGCCATGCGTAAACTCCTGAGTGGCAAAAACGCCGCTGGTGCGGCGAGCCGTTAGAATGGAAAGCCCACCGGATGCCGGTGGGCGACTGTTTTTCTGCCCCCATGATAACCGCAGGCCCCCTCTCCATGCAGCTTTCCGCCTTCCCACGGCCCCAGTCGCCAGGTGCGCCCGCGCGCTGGCAGCAGCTCTGGCGCCAGGCGCTGCGCGACCCGCACGCGCTGCTGGCCCGGCTGCAGCTGGACCCGGCCGCGCTGGGCGTCTCGGAGGCGGCCATGGCCCAGTTCGCGCTACGCGTGCCGGAAGGCTTCGTGGCCCGCATGCGCCCTGGCGATGCGGCCGACCCGCTACTGCGCCAGGTGCTGCCGATCGACGAGGAAATGTGCCCGGTGCCCGGGTTCAGCTTCGATGCGGTGGGCGACGGTGCCGCCAAGAAGGCCACCGGCGTCATCCAGAAGTACCGTGGCCGTGCCCTGCTGGTCGCCACCGGCAGCTGCGCGATCAACTGCCGCTACTGCTTCCGCCGCCACTTCGACTATGGGGCGGAGAACGCCGCCAAGGGTGGCTGGCAGGAGGCCGTAGCCGCCATCGCCGCCGACCCGGACATCGACGAGGTGATCCTGTCCGGCGGTGACCCGCTGTCGCTGGCCACGCACAAGCTGGCCGAGCTGACCGACGCCCTGCGCGCGATCCCGCATATCCGCCGCCTGCGCATCCATACCCGGCTGCCGATCGTGCTGCCGGAGCGCGTGGACGATGAACTGGTCTCCTGGCTGGGCAGCCTGCCGTGGCCGCTGGCGATCGTGGTCCACGCCAATCATGCCAATGAATTCGATGCCAGCGTAGACGCGGCGATGGCCCGCCTGCGCGGCATCGGCGCCCAGCTGCTGAACCAGGCGGTGTTGCTGCGCGGGGTCAACGACAGCGTGCAGGCCCTGCAGGACCTGAGCGAGCGCAGCTTCGCCGCCGGCGTGCTGCCCTACTACCTGCACCAGCTGGACCGGGTCGAGGGCGTGGCCCATTTCGAAGTGGACGATGCCCAGGCCAAGGCACTGATTGCCGGCCTGACCGCACGCCTGTCCGGCTACCTGATCCCCAAGCTGGTGCGCGAACTGCCCGGCGATCCGAGCAAGCGCCCGGTGTAGCCCCAAAAAAAGGGGGACGGAGGGGATTAAGTCGCTTATGCATTTGCGACTTAATCCCCTCCGTCCCCTTTTTTGTGTCGGTCAGATGCCCGATTCGATCATCCGCACCACTTCGGTGGCGGTCACCGGGTGGCTCAGCCAATAGCCCTGCCCAAGGTCGCAGCCGCGCTGCGCCAGCAGCTCGAACTGCGCCTGCTGCTCGATGCCTTCGGCCACCACGGTGATGCCCAGCGCGTGGGCCATGGCAATGATCGCCGTGGTCAGCGCGAGGTCATCGGGGTCACGCTGCATGTCGGCCACGAAACTCTTGTCGATCTTCACGCCGTCCACGGGTACCTGGCGCAGATGACTGAGCCCGGAGAAGCCGGTCCCGAAATCATCCAGCCAGACCTTCACGCCGGTGCGGTGCAGCTTGTCCAGCAGCTGCGCGGCAACCATCTCGTCGCCGATCACGGCGGTTTCGGTCAGCTCCAGATGCAGGCGCGACGCCGGCAGCCCGGACTCATGCAGGCACTGCGCGACCAGTGCCGGCAGCTCACCGCCGCGCAACTGCCGTGGCGACACGTTGACCGACACGAACAGGTCGTCCCCGGCCACCCCGCGCGGCCACTGCGAGGCCTCCATGCAGGCCGCACGCAGGACCTTCGGGCCGATGATCTCGATCAGCCCACTCTGCTCGGCTACCTCGATGAACACCGAGGGCGGAATCGTGCCCAGGGTCGGGTGCTGCCAGCGCAACAGTACTTCAACGCCGACCATCCGGCGGTCGCGCATGCGGAAGATCGGCTGGTAGGCCAGGCGCAGTTCGCCGCGCTCCCAGGCACCGCGCAGCTCCTGTTCCATATGCACGCGACGCTCGACCGCATGGTCCATCGCCCGGCTGTAATAGCGATAGCAGTTCTTGCCGGCCATCTTCGCCTGGTACATGGCGATGTCGCCGTTCTTCAGCAGGGTGGTCGCATCGGCTGCATCGTCGGGGAACAGGGTCACGCCGATCGAGGTGCCCAGGAACAGTTCCCTGCCCTGCACCACCAGCGGCTTGCCCAGCTCGCGCACCAGCACTTCGGCCAGCAGCCGCGCGTTGGCGGCCACATCACCGTCGCCCACCAGGATCACGAACTCGTCTCCGCCGAAGCGCGCCAGCAGGGTTTCATCGCCCCCGGCCTCGGTGACCGCGCGGCCGATGCGCTGGGCGAACTGCAGCAATGCCTCATCGCCGGCCTCGTGGCCAAGGGTGTCATTGACCCGCTTGAAGTCGTCGATATCGGCGAACAGCAGGCCCAACCGGTGATTGGCGGCACGGGCGGCCATCAACCGATGATCAAGCGCCTCGCGGAATGCCAGCCGGTTGGTCAGCCCGGTCAGCGCGTCGGTATAGGCCATGCGTCGCACTTCGCGGTCATGGCGGGCGATCGCATCGCGCATCCGGGCGAAACCACGTACCAGTTCGCCGACCTCATCGTCGCGGGTGTTCTCGGCCAGGGGCGTCTGGTAGTCACCGGCCTCGATGCGACGCGCGGCGACGGCAAGATCACGGATCGGCGCGACCAGGGTGCGCTGCACGTACAGGATCACCACCACGCCGATCACCACCAGCAGGCCCAGCATCAGCAGCAGCCAGCCCAGGTGACGGCTGCCGACCTGCTGCAGGCGCTCGCCCAGGGTGGCGTTGGCCGCCTGCTCGCGCTGCTGCACCTCATCCAGCGCCATGCCGACCCGGACGCCGCCAATGCGCTGGTTGCCGATCATGATCGGCATGGTGTTGTCGAGCACCTTCGGCGATTCCTGCACGACCAGCATCTGCGCGGCTGCAGCCTTGGGTGCCAGGGGATCGGCCATCGGCTGGCCGAATCCGGACACCTCGACCGAGCCGTCGTGTACCAGCCGGCCGCGTTCGTCGAACACCAGTACATAGCGCACCACGGGCTGGCGCGCGGTACTGCGTACCAGTACGCCGACCTGGTCCAGATCGCGGTAGTACAACGGGTTGGCCAAGGCGTCGGACAACTCACGCGCCATCGCCTCGCCGCGGCTGCGCACGCTGCGGTCGAACAGTTCATGGATGACGCCGCCGCTGAGGTTGCGCACCTCGCTCTGCATCGCCGTCTGCCGCCCCAACAACACTGCAAGGATCGCGATCACCACGACCATCGCCCCGCCCATCGCGAGCAGGAACCGGGCCTGCATCCCCGAGCCAAGCCACTTCATTCCACTTCCATCCGCACGCGCGTCAATCCTTGTTTCAATTCATCCAACCGCTGCTGCGCATGCGCATCGACGCGGTGGAACCCGGAAGTGCCAAAAAACCGATGCAGCGCCCCCTGCGCCTGCGGGTCGCTGGCTGCCTGCAGCAGCACTTCCTGCAGGCGATCGCGCACGCGTGGATCCAGGTCGGCGCGGACCATCTCCACCGCACGCGGGTAGGGTTCGGTGCGC
Source organism: Stenotrophomonas sp. GD03819 (assembly GCF_029841665.1). Lineage (NCBI taxonomy): Bacteria > Pseudomonadati > Pseudomonadota > Gammaproteobacteria > Lysobacterales > Lysobacteraceae > Stenotrophomonas > Stenotrophomonas sp. GD03819. The sequence continues at coordinate 16,952 of NZ_JAOCEW010000010.1, read as the reverse complement.
AGCAGCTCGCGGAAGTCGCGCCGGAACGCTGCCGGCATCCGCCGCTCGTCATTCCAGTCCACGCTGCTCACCGCTCCCACGTCAACCACCCCCTTGTGCACGAACGTCGCGATGTTCAGCTCGCTGCGTGCAAATACGTAACCCACACTGTCCCGGCCCGGCATGTCCCATGCACCGGCCAGGATCTGGGGCGACAGGCCCTCCTGCAGCAACGTCATCACCGGCACCAGATAGGCACTGGTGGACGCCGTGTTCTGCAGGGCCAGGCGATGGCCCCGCAGATCCTGTAAGCGCTGGATCGGGCTGTCGCGGCGCACGAAGAACACCGTCTGGTAATCACGCACGCCGTTGCGCTCGGTCAGCAGCAGTGGGCGGGCGCCACTGCGCTGGCCCAGCGCCACCGCCGTACCCGAGGTTTCGGTGACCCAGTCGACCCTGCCCCGCCGCAGATAGCTGGCCATCTGCTGCGGGTCGCGTGCCATCAGGATCCTCCCCTCCTTGATGCCAACGTCGTGCATGCGCGCCACCACGTAGTCCAGCAAGGGCTGCAGCTGTTCGTAATGCGCCTTGGGATCATCGCTGATCCGGCCCAGCACCAGTACCGGGTCCGGTGCTGCACGCACCGTCCCGGCCAGCAGGACCATGGCCAGGCTCAGCAGTCCCCCCTGCATTGCCTTTCGCAGACCCGACACAGGCTTCATCCCCCCTGGGTATCCAGACAGACTACCCGAAAAAATGAGAACGTCGTCAGCTGTCCTTGTTGCCCGCTTGTGCCAGTCGCGCCATGCGCTGGGTGTCGGCGAGGATGCCGCGCAACAGGCGCACTTCCTGCTCGCTGGGTTCGCTGCGCAGGAACAGGCGGCGCAGCTTGCGCATCGCCGATTCCGGGGCGCGGCCCTTGTGGAAATCGATCTCATCCAGCGTGTCGCCAAGCTGGGCGAAGAAGCTCTCCATCTGCTCGTGGCTGGCCGCCTGTTCGCGGAAGCCCGGCTCGGCGTCGGCTGCAGGCTGCGCACCCAGCAGCTGCATGCGCGTTTCATAGGCCAGCACCTGCACGGCAGCAGCCAGGTTGAGCGAGCTGAACTCCGGGTCGGACGGGATGTGCACCGCTGCATGGCACAGCTGCAGTTCCTCGTTGGTCAGGCCGGTGCGCTCACGGCCGAACACCAGCGCCACCTCGGCACCCTCGCCGGCCTTGGCCACCGCGCGGGCAGCGGCATCGGCCGGCAGGTACTCCTCCAGCTGGACACGGCGGGCACGGGCGGTGCAGCCCAGCACCAGGCGGCAGTCAGCCACGGCCTCGGCCAGAGTCGCCACCACCGGGGCGTCCCCCAGTACGTCTTCGGCACCGGCCGAGCGCCGGAAGGCCTCCTCGTCCAGCGGCTTTTCGGGAGCGACCAGTACCAGGCGGGCCAGGCCCATGGTCTTCAGGGCACGGGCGGCGGCCCCCATGTTGCCGGGGTGCTGGGTACCGACCAGGACGAATCGGAGGCGGGTGGCGGCGGGAAACTGGGACATGAACAGGGAAAAGGTCGAGCTGGACGATGACCAATGGTAAACTGTGCGGCCGGCCACTGCGCCGGACCCGCTCTTTTCCCCCGCCAGTCCATCTCTTCTGCCTTTCCGGGAGCCCACGCCATGCAGAAACCCGCCGTAACCGTCATGGTCAAGGCCGCCCGCCTCGCCGGCAACGTCCTGTTGCGCAACATCAACAAGCTCGAGGCACTGAACGTGGTGCAGAAGGGCCGGATGGACTACGCCAGCGAAGTGGATGCGGACGCGGAAAAGGTCATCGTCAAGGAACTCAAGCGCGCCTACCCGGACTACGGCATCTTCGGTGAAGAAGGTGGCGTGCAGGGCGAGCGCCGCCAGATGTGGGTCATCGACCCGCTGGACGGCACCAGCAACTACCTGCGCGGCGTGCCGCACTACTGCGTGTCGATCGCCCTGGTCGAAAACGGCGAGCCGACCGATGCGGTCATCTTCGACCCGCTGCGCAATGAACTGTTCACCGCCAGCCGTGGCGCGGGTGCCGTGCTGAACGACCGCCGCATCCGCGTGGCCGACCGCAAGGATCTGGAAGGCACGATGATCCACACCGGCTTCGCCCCGCGCGAGCGTTCCCGCGCCAGCGCCCAGCTCAAGGCAGTCGACGCCCTGCTGGTGCACGGCGAGGACATCCGCCGTACCGGTTCGGCGGCACTGGACCTGGCCTACGTGGCCTGCGGCCGCGCCGACGCCTACTTCGAAGCCGGCGTGAAGGCATGGGACATCGCTGCCGGCCTGCTGCTGGTCCGCGAGGCGGGCGGCAAGGTCTGCGACTTCAAGGGCGCGACCCTGGGCCGCATGGACAACCGCGGCCCGGAGACCCACCAGATCGTGGCCGGCAACCTGAAGGTGGCCGAGTCGCTGCAGAAGGTGCTGGTGAACACCGGCTACGCTGCCGAGTTCGACGCGAAGTTCTGAGGTTCCGCGTAAAGCGGTTCATGGAGACGGCACCTGCGAAGGTGCCGTTTTCGTTTGTGCGCCGACGCATTGGCGCGCCAGGCGATGCCTGGGGATCATTTCCGCGACCGCGGTGGGGTGTCACTTTCTTTGCTCGTGCAAAGAAAGTAACCAAAGAAACACGCCGCCAGGGCGCGAGCCGATGCTGCGCATCGGTACCCTGCGCTTCTCGGCGAATCAGGGGGCGGCGCCGAACTCGCTTCGCTCAGACATCGGCGCCTCTTCGCCCCTGATTCCCCTGCGATGCTCGGCTCGCTCAAGGCGGAGCCAAGGTCAAATGCCACAGCTGCACCCAGTAGGTCCAATCCGTGCGTGGATGCTGTTGCCCTTGATCTTGACCTTCCAGTCCGCCTTCAAGCGAGCCGAGCACCGCAGGTCCGGCGAGGGCGAAGAGGTGCGGGTGTCTGAGCGCAGCGAGTTCCCGCACCGTCCCTCGACGGACCGAGGAGCACAGGGCACCGGCGTGCGCAGCGCGTCGGCTCGCGGCTGGCGGAGCGTTTCTTTGGTTACTTTCTTTGCGCGCAAAGAAAGTGACACCCCTCCGCGGTCGCGGAAACGACTCTCGCCGGGTCGTACCCGGCGCCACCAATGCGTGCGCGCACATACAAAAACGCCCGGCGCGGGGCCAGGCGTTCCTGCACTACCGTAGAAGTACGGAGATTTACGCCACCGTCGACGCCCGCAGCGCGGCAATGCGCTCTTCCAGCGGCGGGTGGCTCATGAACAGCTTCTTCGCCGTCGAACCGGCAATACCGAACGCCGCGATCTGGGTCGGCAGCGTGCTCTGGCCGTGGTTGAGCTGCAGGCGCTCCAGCGCGGCGATCATCTTCTGGCGACCGGCCAGCGAGGCACCACCCGCATCGGCGCGGAACTCGCGGTGGCGCGAGAACCACATCGAGATCATGGTGGCGAACAGGCCGAACACCATCTCCAGCACGAACACGATGATGTAGTAGGCGAAGCCGCGGCCGCCACCTTCGCGGTTGCCCGACAGCGCGCTGTCGATGATGCCGCCGACCACGCGGGCCAGCACGATCACGAAGGTGTTCAGCACGCCCTGCAGCAGCGCCATGGTGATCATGTCACCGTTGGCGACGTGGGCGATCTCGTGGCCCAACACCGCTTCGGCTTCATCTTCGCTCATGTTGTGCAGCAGGCCGGTGGACACCGCCACCAGCGCGTTGTTGCGGTTGGCGCCGGTGGCGAAGGCGTTGATCTCCGGGCCTTCGTACACGGCCACTTCGGGCATGCCGATGCCCGCCGCCTTGGCCTGGCGCTCGACCGTGGCCAGCAGCCAGCGCTCGGTCTGGTTGCGCGGCTCGGTGATCACCACCGCACCGGTGGAGCGCTTGGCCATCCACTTGGACAGCAGCAGCGAGATGAGGGAGCCACCAAAACCAAAGATCGCGGCCATGACCAGCAGGCCGCTCATCTGGTTCGAATTGACCCCCAGCAACGACATCACGATGCTGGCGAGGATCAGGACCGCGAAATTGGTCGCCAGGAACAGGGCAATGCGGGTAAACATGGGAAAATCCGGCTCGGAAGGGGTCGATACCGGTCAATTTGCGGTGTGGTCAGCTTGAATTCAAGCGCCAACCTGACCGACGATTCAGCCTGCATGACCGCCAATGTTCCCTGCGGCCGCTTCGCGCCCTCGCCGACCGGCCTGCTCCACCCCGGATCCCTGCTCGCCGCCTTCGGCAGCTGGCTGCTCGCGCGCCATCACGGCGGCCTGTGGCGGCTGCGCATCGAAGACGTCGACCCGCCGCGCACCGTGCCCGGTGCCGCCGAGTCTCAACTGCAGGCACTGACGGCGTTCGGTCTGGCCCACGATGGCCCGATCTTCTGGCAGAGCGCGCGCGGCGAGGCCTACCAGGCTGCGCTGGACGTACTGCTCGCCAGCGACCAGGCCTTTGTCTGCCACTGCAGCCGCGGCGACCTGGCCGCCAGCGGCGGCATCCACCATCACTGCGTCGCCCGGCAACCGCGACCGGACCCCGCCGTCCGTTTCCGCGTGCCACCGGGCAGCATCGTGCACTTCGACGATGGCCTGCGCGGCCCGCAGCAGCAGGACGTGCATGCCGAGGTCGGCGACTTCGTGCTGCGCCGCGCCGATGGCTGCTGGGCCTACCAGCTGGCGGTGGTGGTCGATGACGCCGCGCAGGGGGTGACCGAAGTGGTGCGCGGTGCCGACCTGCTCGACTCCACGGCACGGCAGATCCTGCTGCAGCAGGCCTTGGGGCTGGCGGTACCGCGCTACTGGCACCTGCCGCTGCTGCTCGATGCCCCGGGCCACAAGCTGTCCAAGTCGCTGGCGGCGCTGCCGGTGGACAGTTCGCGCCCGCTGCCCGTGCTGCGCCAGCTCTGGCAACTGCTGGGCCAGGCACCTGAAGCGCTGGAACCTGCGCACGATCTGGACACGCTGCTGGCGGCCGCTCGGAATGCCTTCGACCCAGCGCGGCTGCCACGTACCGACATCCTGCTGCCAGCCGGCGCACTTTCCGCGCCGATGTTGCAGAATCACCCTTCCCCCACCTGATACCCGGACAGCACTCCATGACATCTCGCGTCGCACTGGTCACCGGCGGAACCGGCGGCATCGGTACCGCCATCTGCCAACGCCTGGCCGACCAGGGCCACCGGGTCGCCACCAACTACCGCGACGAGGCCAAGGCCCGCGCCTGGCAGCAGGCGATGACCGAACGCGGCTACAGCGTGTCGATCTTCCCGGGCGATGTCTCCGATCCGGGCAGCGCCGAAGCGCTGGTGCGTGCGGTCGAAGCCGCGCTGGGCCCGGTCGAGATCCTGGTCAACAACGCCGGCATCACCCGCGATACCACGTTCCATCGCATGCGCGCGGACCAGTGGCACGATGTGATCAATACCAACCTCAATTCGGTGTTCAACGTCACCCGTCCGGTCATCGAGGGCATGCGCCGCCGCGGCTGGGGCCGGGTCATCCAGATCAGCTCGATCAACGGCCTGAAGGGCCAGTACGGCCAGGCCAACTACGCGGCGGCCAAGGCCGGCATGCACGGTTTCACCATCTCGCTGGCGCGCGAGAACGCCGGCTTCGGCATTACCGTCAACACCATTTCGCCCGGCTACGTCGCCACCGACATGGTGATGGCGGTTCCGGAGGAAGTGCGTGCCAAGATCATCGCCGATATCCCCACCGGACGCCTCGGCAAGCCGGAGGAAATCGCCTACGGCGTCTCGTTCCTGGTTGCCGACGAAGCCTCGTGGATCACCGGTAGCAACCTGGACATCAACGGCGGCCACCATATGGGTTGGTAAGCCGCGCAGGGGACCCTCGCGGCGATCGCCGCCGGGCCCCTGCCAAGAGTCATGCTGCGCAGCACGCAAACCCTTGTTGCGCAACATGATCGCCGCCGAAAGCCAAGCCTGGCGGGGGCTGAGGCGGTTGCAACGGCTGCTGCACTGCGCCATGCTGCGCGTCTACTGTGACGAGTACCGCTTCATGGCTGCGACCCGCATCATCAAGAAGTATCCGAACCGCCGTCTCTACGACACCGAGATCTCCAGCTACATCACCATCGAGGACGTGCGCCAGCTGATCCTGGACGGTGAAGACTTCGAAGTCCGCGACGCCAAGAGCGGCGACGACCTCACGCGATCAGTCCTGCTGCAGATCATCGCCGACCAGGAACAGGACGGCGAACCGATGCTGTCCACCCAGCTGCTGAGCCAGTTGATCCGCTTCTACGGCGACTCCCTGCAGGGCTTCATGGGCAATTACCTGGAGCGCAGCATGCAGGTCTTCCTCGACCAGCAGCAGCAGTTCCGCCAGCAGATGGGCAACCTGCTGGGGCAGACCCCATGGGCGATGATGAACCAGCTGACCGAGCGCAACCTGGAGCTGTGGCAGGAATTCCAGCGCAACATGGGCACGGGCTTCGGTGGCCCGCGCCCGGGCGGCACCGGAACGGGAACCGGGGCAGGTACCGGCAACAAGCCGAACGAACCGGGCGCCGGCACCGGCGGCAAGACCCGCCGCTGAGCTGCAGCAACGGTTGATACGAAAACGGCGCGCCCCTGGCGCGCCGTTTTGTTTGAATCGCGTCGGCGATACATCAGCGTTTCGCCTTGCACCCCGTGCATACGCGCTCGACCTTGTAACCCTTCGCCTTCAGCTTCTCGACCACGCCGTCGTTGCCCAGCAGGTGCAGCGTGCCCACCACCACCAGCGTGCCGCCCTGCCCGACCTGCAGGTACGGCAGCAGCTTCGGCACCCAGGCGTCATTGCGGCCGGTATTGATGCGCTGGTAAAGCTGTGGATACTGCTGGCGCATTTCCGCCGCCATCCTGGTCCACAACAGGCGCTCGTCACCCCGGCGCCAGGCATCATGCAGCTGGCGTGCCTGCTCGTCGGCCTTGCCAGCCTGGTCCAGCGCTTCGGCCAGCATCTGCCGCTGTTCCTGCAGCGTCATTCCGTCGAGCATGCCGATCTGGGTATCGATGTCTTCCAGTCCCGCGGTCTTGCGCCCGGTCTTCTGCGCACGCTCCATGAAGTGACGATCCAGGCCCAGTGCGGGGTCCAGGCCCAGCTTCTGCATCTGCCCGACCGAAATGCTCAGGCCGACAAACCACGGCTTCATGCCCTGCATCTGCGCCAGCGGCAGCTTGTTCTCGGTGGCGAACACCTGCAGCTTCTGCCAGGTCGCAGCATCCAGGTCACGCTTGAGCTCGCTGCCATCGGTGCGGACCGCTGCCTGCACCATGCGGCTGGCCAGCTGTGGCGACTGCATGTCTTCCGGCGACAGTTCGAACACGACCCGCTGCGAGGCCTCGAACGCCTGTTCGACATCGGGCGACAACGGGTAGTCCTGCGGCTTCAGCAGGTGGAAGGAACCGAGCAGGTAGAGGCGCGAGTCGCCCGGCCCAGTCACTTTCCACAGCAACGGCACCGGCGGCTTGGCCACCGCTGCGCCAGCGATGTCGGCTTGCGCGGTACGCGCTGCAACCAGCGGTGCCAGCGCACAGGCCGCCAGTACAACGGCGGTACGCAACAGGGATCTGATCGGCATATCAGCCTTCTCCTTCAGGCAGGTGGTAAGCCTTCTCGCCCGCTTCCACGCGCAGGTCCAGCCGGTTTTCCGGCGGCGCCAACGGGCAGGTCGCGTAGGCGGTGAACGCACACGGCGGGTTGTAGGCATGGTTGAAATCGATGCGTACCGTGCCATCGGCTGCCGGCGCATCGGTATCCAGGTAACGCCCCGCCGGATAGCTGCCGCGGCCACTGGTGCGGTCGGCAAAGATGAGGAACAGCGGTTGACCGGGCGCACCAATCGCCTCCAGCCGCCAACTGCGGCCATCACGCTGGAACTCGACCGCGCCTGCGTTGGGCATCTCGGTGGTCAGGCCAGTGATATCGACGATCGGCAGGGTTTTGCCCGGCGAGTGCGCGATGAAGCGCGCCTGCACCTGCCAGTCAGGACCACCCGGCCAGTACTCCAGTCCTGCAAAATCTCGGCGTGCCGGCGCATCGGCATGCTTGACCCGCAGCGCATCGCGCGGGCCGCGGCGGATGATGCTGAGCTGCCCCTTGCTGCCATCGAAGGCCAGCAGCGTCGGCTGCGGATCCTTGTCGGTGTCGACACGGATGCGGCCGCGCACCGGCTGCCCGTCATGGCTGACGTCAACGCCGGCCTCAGGTGTGAACCACCATTGGCTGCCTTCGCGGCGCAGCAGGCCCAGCTTGTCCGGCCCAACCGCCAGGCGGATGCCATTGGTCGCGCCGCTGCCGACGAAGTGCGATTTGTTCTGCAGCCAGTGCAGGCCGACCAGCGCTGTCCAACCGTCCGGCCGGGTCAGATCCTGGTAGCGCGCTACCCGCCACTGCTGCTGCGTGGCCGCGTAGGCCGGATCTTCAGTGACCTTCGGCGCCGGCGGTGTCGCCGGGCTGCAGGCAACCAACACCAGAGCGGCCAGCAGGCCGCCCACTCCCCGATAACGCATCGATGCTCCCCTCAACGTCCGCGCAGGAACCAGCGGTCGATCTCCGCCAGCGAAAAACGGGCCCAGGTCGGTCGGCCGTGGTTGCACTGGCCAGACCGCTCGGTAATTTCCATGTCGCGCAGCAGCGCGTTCATCTCCGGCACGGTCAGGCGCCGGTTGGCGCGCACCGCACCATGGCAGGCCATGGTCGACAGCAGTTCATCGCGCGCACTGGCCACGCGCCGGCTCTGGCCGTGTTCGCGCAGGTCGGTCAGCACGTCGCGCAGCAGCCCTTCCGGTTCGGCATGCGCCAACAGCGCTGGAATGCTGCGCACATGCAGGGATCCGGGGCCGGCGCGGGTCACCTCGAAGCCGAGCGCCGCCAGTGTGTCGGCTTCGCTTTCGGCAGTGTCGGCCTCACGCTCGCCCACTGCCAGCGTGATCGGCACCAGCAGCGGCTGCGACTGCAGGCCGATACCGTCGTGCGCGTTCTTCAGGCGCTCGTAACCGATGCGCTCGTGCGCGGCATGCATATCGACCACGATCAAGCCTTCTGCATTCTCGGCCAGGATGTAGATGCCATGCAGCTGCGCGATCGCGTAGCCCAGCGGCGGCACGCCTGCGTCGGCACTGGTGACCGGCAGTCCGTTCTCGGTCGGCATTGGCGGCAGCGCAGCACCGCGCTCGGCGCCGGCTGGTGCGGCATACAGCGCGGCATAGGCAGCCGGAGCATCGGCCACCTGCAGCCCCAGCGGTTGCTGCGGGCGCCAGCCCGAGAATCCACCACCGCCGCCACTCGAACCGGCACCCGGTGCGGCACCGCGGACCAGACCGAAACCGGAGGCGCCTGCACTGGAGACCATCGATGCCGCACCTGCATCCGCCGGATGCGCGGAGCCGGCACCGATGTCCTGCGCCGACATGCCGGCACGGGTATCGGCCAGCGCATCCTTCAGCGTGCGGTAGACAAAATCATGCACCAGCCGCGAATCACGGAAACGCACCTCGTGCTTGGCCGGGTGCACGTTGACATCAACGCGGGTCGGGTCGAGCTCAAGGAACAGCACATAGGCCGGCTGGCGACCGTGGTACAACACGTCGCCGTAAGCCATCTTCACCGCATGGGCGACGCTGCGGTCGCGCACCGAACGGCCGTTGACGTACAGGTACTGCTGGTCGGCGCTGGCGCGCGAATAATGCGGTTGCGCGATCCAGCCGTGCAGGCGCAGGCCGGCACCACTGTGGTCGACGCGCACGGCCTGGTTGGCGAAATCCTCGCCCAGCGTTTCAGCCAATCGCGCATCGGAATACAGATCGCCCGGCTTGTAGCGGCGCGAGGCCTTGCCGTTGTGCGACACGCGCAGCTCGACATCCGGCCGCGCCAGCGCCAGCGAACGCAGCCATTCTTCGATATGGCCCAGCTCGGTACGCTCGGCGCGCAGGAACTTGCGCCGCGCCGGTACGTTGTAGAACAGCTCGCGCACTTCTACCGTGGTGCCCGGCGCATGCGCGCGCGGGGTCACTTCGCCGATCTTGCCGCCTTCGATCTGCAGCGCCGAACCGTGTTCGTCATGTGCGCGACGCGAGGACAGAGTGAAACGGCTGACCGAGGCGATCGACGGCAGCGCTTCACCCCGGAAGCCGAGCGTGGCCACCGATTCGAGGTCGTCCAGATCGGCGATCTTGCTGGTGGCATGGCGCGATACCGCCAGCGGCAGCTGTTCCGGTGCGATGCCACTGCCGTTGTCGCGGATGCGGATCAGGCGTACACCGCCCTCTTCAAGATCGATATCAACGCGGCTGGCACCGGCGTCGATCGCGTTCTCGACCAGCTCCTTGACCACCGACGCGGGACGTTCGACCACTTCGCCGGCGGCGATCTGGTTGATGAGGATCTCCGGCAACGGCCGGATCGGGCGCGGATGGGTAGCAGACGTCATGCGGGGATGATAACGGAGCGGCCGAGGGTAGAGTCGAGCCATGCTCGACTGACGGGCTACCGGCAAGGCCCAGTCGAGCATGAATCATCCCGCGTGCCCAGCGGCAGGGTCCGCGCGCATGGCGTTGCGTTCATCAGAAGGGCGCCCATCGGTCATGGGGCGCGGCTCGACTCTACAGAAAGCAGTAAACCGCCTTCGGCGGGTTACTTGCTGCCGCCGGCCATGGTGCCGGCTGCGTCGATCTCGGCCTGGGCGCGGGCGGCATACAACGTGCCCGGTGGCGGCTGGCGGCTGAAGAAGGTGTGCACACCGTCCAGCACGGCACCGGCGATCTTGCGCTGGTAGGCCGGGTCGATCAGGCGGCGCTCTTCATCCGGGTTGGAGATGAAGGCGGTTTCCACCAGCATCGCCGGCATGTCCGAGGTGCGCAGCACCGCGAAGTTGGCGCGCTCGATGTTCGGCTTGTGGTTGTTGCCGATCCGCTTCAGGCCGCCCAGCACGTGGCCGGCCGCGTCCTCGGACGCCTTCATGTAGCCGCTCTGGGCCAGATCCAGCAGCACGTTGGCAAGCGTGCCTTCGGTCTGCTGCAGGCGCACGCCACCGACCAGGTCGGCCGCGTTTTCCTTGTCCGCCAGCCAGCGGGCGCGCTGCGAAGAGGCGCCCTTGGTCGACAGCACGTACACCGACGAACCGGTGGCCGAACGGTTTTCGGCCGCGTCGGCATGGATCGAAATGAAGATGTCGGCCTTGTTCGCACGCGCCTTCTGTGCGCGCATCGGCAGCGGGATGAACACGTCGCTGTCGCGGGTGAGGTAAGCCTTCAGGCCCGGCGTCGCATTGACTTGGCGGGCCAGTTCACGCGCCACCGCCAGGGTCACATCCTTTTCGCGCTTGCCGGTCGGGCCGATCGCGCCCGGATCCTGGCCGCCGTGACCCGGATCGATGGCCACCACCAGATGACGCATGCCAGCCTGCATGCGGATGCGCGACGCATCGCTGGGCATGGCCGGACGCGGCGGTTCCACCGTCGTCGGTGCCGGTGCGGGCACCGTAGCCGGCGGCGTGGTCACCACCGCTGCGGTGCGCTGTCCAGCCAGGATCGCGGCCGGCGACGAAGAAGGCGAGCTGCTGGCCACGGTACCGGCCGCCGCGACCTGGGCCGGTGAAGTGGACGGCGCCGGGGTGGGCGTGGCCGGCGCGGCGGCAGTGGCACTGGCCTGCTGGCGAACCTGGGCAGTCAGCAGCGCGGTGGCACGCGCAGCATCGGAACGCGACTGCGCGCTCTCCGCCGGCGTCGGCGTCGGCGTCGGTGCAGGCGTGTTGACCGGTGCCTGTGGCTGCACCGCCGGCGTCACTGCAGGACGGCTGGCGGCCACGGCCGGGCCATCGCCCGGCCATTCGATCACCAGCTTGGATTCATTGCCCTCGCGCTGCATCTGTGGGCGGAACGGCGCCACCGATTCAGCAAGGTCGAAAACGACACGGAAGGTGCCCGGCACCGGCTGTCCGGTACGCACCGCCGTAACCACGCCCTGCGCAGCCGGCATTTTCAGGTTGCGTATGGCGCTGGAGTCGGGGAAATCGACCACCAGGCGGTTCGGACCGGCCAGAGAAAGCGTCTTGTAGCCGCCACTGCCGACCAGCGAGATTTCGGCACGGGTGCCGGTAGCGCCGGTATTCAGCAGGACCTGGCGGACTTCACCGGCCCACGCACTGACGCTCGCCAGACCCAGTCCGACGGCGGCACAGATAGCGATGAGACGGTTCCCCGGGCGCATGGCTCAGGATTCAATCACCGCGCTGAACGGAATGCAACACCTTTTTCCTTAATAATCCGTAACCTGCCGGTCTTTGTTCTCGTCAGCCGACAGAAATGGCCTGCAAGTCGCCCCCCTTGGGAAGCCGCTTCAACCATTCATGTCCGACGTCGCTTACTTCAGTGAGACGCGCGCGACGCCCCTGCCCCTCGATCTCCAGCGCCACCACCAGGTCGGTCGGCGGTAGCGCGCCGGCGCCGCGTTCCGGCCATTCCACCAGCCACAGCACCGCGCTGCCCTCGTCCAGGCCGAGGAAATCCAGCTCACCGGCCTGGCCGATGCGGTACAGGTCCAAGTGCCACGCCTCACCGCCACTGGCCAGCGGATAGCGCTCGACCAGGGTGTAGGTGGGGCTGCGGATCGCGCCCTGCACGCCCAGCGCGCGCAGCAGTGCGCGGGCGGTGGTGGATTTGCCGGCGCCCAGGTCGCCGCGCAGTTCGACCAGCGCCTGCGGCGGCCGGGTGGCCGCCAGCCATTGCCCGAGCAGTTCAGTGGCATCGCTGTCGGCAAGGAAGAAATCGATCATCGAGAGAGTTCCGGGTTGGCCAGTCGCCGCAACGGCGACAGCAGATCAGTAGGAAGCAGGCCGCGCACGCCATCGGCGGCCGCGGCGTCGCCCGCGAGCGCATGCAGCAGTGCACCAGCGGCGGCAGCGTCGAAGGCGGCCAGCCCCTGCGCGCGCAGGCTGGCAATGATGCCGGTGAGCAGATCGCCCATGCCTCCCACGGCCATGCCGGGATTGCCTGCACCGATCAGCCGTGGCGCCTGCCCGGGGGCCGTCACGATGCTGCCTGCGCCCTTCAGCACCACCACGGCGTGGAAGCGTTCGGCCAACGCCTGCGCACAGCGGTAGCGATCAGCCTGGATGTCAGCGGTACTGCAGCCGAGCAGGCGCGCGGCCTCGCCCGGATGTGGCGTAAGGATGGCGTCCGGTAGCGCGCGCGGATCCTGCGCCAGCAGGTTCAGCGCATCGGCGTCGACCACCAGCGGCTTGGCGCTGGCCAGCACCCGCGCAAACAGTGCACGCGCCCATTCGTCCTGGCCCAGACCGGGGCCAATCGCGACCACCCTGGCCTTGTCCAGCAGCGCCGGCAGCACATCGCCGTCTTCCAGCGCGTGGGTCATCGCCTCCGGCAGGCGCGCCAGCAACGGACCGACGTGATCGCGGCGGGTACCCAGGCTCAGCAATCCCGCGCCCGCACGCAAAGCGGCCTCGGCCGCCATGGCGATGGCGCCGCCGCTGCCATGGTTGCCGCCGACGCACAGCACGTGCCCGGATTCGCCCTTGTGGGTGTTGGCGCGGCGCGGCGGCAGCAGTGCCGGCAAGCGGGCCTGGGTCCAGTGCTCCGCGGCGGGTGACACGCCCTGCCGTGCGGCCGCGGGCAGCTGCAGCGGCGCCAGCGCCTTCTGGCCGCAATGATCCAGCGCGTCGCCGGTATACAGCCCGCGATGCGGCACGATGAACTGCAGGGTCAAAGCGGCCTTCACGGCCACGCCCGGTACGGCACCGCGATCGGCATCGACGCCACTGGGGACGTCCAGCGCCAATACCGGTACCGCCTGCGCGTTGAGCGCGACAATCAGCGCCTGCGCCACGCCTTCCGGCGCGCGATCGAAGCCCAGACCGAACAGGGAATCGACCCAGATATCAGCCTCGGGCAGCGCGCCGTCGAAATCGGTGATGGTGCCGCCGCCGGACTTGAATTCCGAAGCCGCACGCTGTGCCAGCACGGTTGACGGTGACTTCCCCGGCAAGGCGATCACCATCACCTCACGCCCGGCCTGCAGCGCGTGGCGGGCCAGCACATGGCCATCGCCACCGTTGTTGCCCGCTCCGACCACCACGCCGATCCGCCGCGCCTGCGGCCAGTGCTGCAGCAGGCACTGCCAGGCAGCCTGGCCGGCCTGCGCCATCAGGCCCCAGCCGCCCTCGGCAGCCAGTGCCGAGGCCTGCGCATCAAGCGCACGCGCGGCAGCAGAATCGAACAGATCGGCGAGGTTGGCCATGCAGGGATTTTATACTGGTGCACATGTCCCCTGCCCCCACCCCTGTCGATCCGGCCCAGGCCGTGCAGCGCATCCGCGAACTGGCCCGTGCGCATGGCTTCCAGCGCTGCGGCATCGCCGGCATCGAGCTGGGCGAGGATGAAGCGCACCTGGCCGACTGGCTGGGCCAGGGCCTGTACGGCACGATGGACTGGATGGCGCGCCACGGCACCCTGCGCGCGCGCCCGGCGGAGCTGCTGCCCGGCACCGTACGGGTGATCTCGGTAGGCATGGACTACAGCCACAAGGACGACACCGAAGCCTGGGCGACCCTGGCCGACCCGGGACGTGCCTACGTGGCCCGCTACGCGCTGGGCCGCGACTACCACAAGCTGATGCGCAACCGCCTGCAGAAGCTGGCCACGCAGATCAACGATGAAGTGGCACCGCTGGGCTACCGCGTGTTCGTCGATTCGGCCCCCGTACTGGAACGCGCACTGGCGCGCAATGCCGGTCTCGGCTGGATCGGCAAGCACACCTGCCTGATCGACCGCCATGGCGGCTCATGGTTCTTCATCGGCGAGATCTACATCGATATCCCGCTACCGATCGATGCTCCGGCCACTGCACATTGCGGTACCTGCACGCGCTGCATCGATGTCTGCCCGACCCAGGCCATCACCGGCCCGCAGCGCCTGGATGCGCGGCGCTGTATCTCCTACCTGACCATCGAGCACGACGGTGCCATCCCCGAAGACATGCGGCCGTTGATCGGCAACCGCATCTACGGCTGTGACGACTGCCAGCTGGTGTGCCCCTGGAACAAGTTCGCCAAGCGCACCGACGAAGCCGACTTCCGCGCACGCAACAACCTCGATACCGCGCGGCTTGACCAGCTGTTCGCCTGGGATGAAGCCGAGTTCCTGCGCCGCACCGAAGGCAGCCCGATCCGGCGCAGCGGCCACGAGCGCTGGCTGCGCAACATCGCCGTGGCGCTGGGCAATGCCCCCTCTTCGGTCGAAGCGCTCGCTGCACTGCAGACCCGCATCGACGATCCCTCGCCGCTGGTGCGTGAACACGTGCAGTGGGGACTGGGCCAGCACACGGCGCGCTGACGTGCGATCCTGAGCACCCGCTCCACCCGCAGCACGCCGTTCCCATGCAGCCACGCAACAACGACATCCTCACCCCCAGCCAGCTCAACACCCTGGCCCGCGATCTGCTGGAAGGCAGCTTCCCGGCGATCTGGGTCGAGGCCGAGCTGGGCAGCGTGGCCCGTCCTTCCTCCGGGCACCTGTATTTCACCCTGAAGGACGCACGCGCGCAGCTGCGCGCGGCGATGTTCCGGATGAAGGCGCAGTACCTGAAGTTCGTGCCGCGCGAAGGCATGCGCGTGCTGGTGCGTGGCAAGGTGACCCTGTATGACGCTCGTGGCGAGTACCAGATGGTGCTGGACCACATGGAGGAAGCCGGCGAAGGCGCATTGCGCCGCGCCTTCGAAGAGCTGAAGGCACGCCTGGAGGCCGAGGGCCTGTTCGACCCGGCGCGCAAGCGGCCGCTGCCCGCGCACGTGCAGCGCCTGGCAGTGATCACCTCGCCCACCGGCGCCGCCGTGCGCGACGTGCTGAGCGTGCTGGCCCGCCGCTTCCCGCTGCTTGAAGTGGACTTGCTGCCGACCCTGGTGCAGGGCAGCAGCGCCGCTGCACAGATCACCCGCCTGCTGCAGGCCGCCGATGCCAGTGGTCGCTACGACGTGATCCTGCTGACCCGCGGCGGCGGTTCACTGGAAGACCTGTGGGCCTTCAACGATGAAGCACTGGCCCGTGCGATCGCCGCCAGCCGCACCCCGGTGGTGTCGGCGGTGGGCCACGAAACCGACTTCAGCTTGAGCGACTTCGCCGCCGACCTGCGCGCGCCGACACCGTCGGTGGCCGCCGAACTGCTGGTGCCGGACCAGCGCGAACTGGCGCTGCGCCTGCGCCGCACGGCGGCACGCATGGTGCAGCTGCAGCGGCACACGATGCAGCAGGCGATGCAGCGTGCCGACCGTGCGCTGCTGCGCCTCAACGCGCAGAGCCCGCAGGCCAGGCTGGATCTGCTGCGTCGCCGCCAGCTGGACCTGGGCCGGCGCCTGCATGCCGCGTTCAATCAGCAGCAGGAACGCCGTGCCGCACGCCTGCGCCATGCAGCGGCGGTGTTGCGCGGGCACCATCCGCAGCGCCAGCTCGACGCGATGCAGCGCCGCCTCGCCGCCCTGCGTGGGCGTCCGCAGGCTGCAATGCAGCGCCTGCTGGAACGCGATGCACTGCACCTGCGCGGGCTGGCGCGTTCGCTGGAAGCGGTCAGCCCGCTGGCGACCGTGGCCCGCGGCTACAGCATCCTCACCCGCAGCGACGACGGCACTCTGGTGCGGAAGGTCGATCAGGTGCAGCCTGGCGATGCGCTGCAGGCGCGCGTCGGCGACGGCGTGATCGACGTGCAGGTCAAGTAGAGGGTTGTTCGGCAGGGCTGCGCCCTGCACCTGCAGAGGCAAATGCAACAGCCGAAGCAACAACGAAAGCGGCTCTGGATTGCTGATAGCTTGGCGGGGTGGTGTGGCTGTGCAGGACACGCCGTAAACCCATCCCTGGGGACTCGATGGCGCCATCCATGGCGCCAACGGTCCTGCACAGCCACACCGCCCCACCCTCGACAGTGTCCCGATGACGGTCGGTAGATCCACGCCATGCGTGGATGAATCTCT